>CBFDUR010000245.1:0-4117 GCA_965613005.1 uncultured Ignavibacteriales bacterium | reverse complement strand
CGAACAAGCCGTAAGAAATAAAGCAGGTTTCTTTATAAACTTTAACGGTACAGGAGGAATTTGGAGAAAAAGCTGTATTGTGGATGCCGGTAATTGGGAAGGGGATACTTTAACGGAGGACCTCGATTTAAGCTATCGCGCCCAGTTGAATGGTTGGAAATTTATTTATTTAAAAGATTTTACTTCACCGGCTGAATTACCTTCTGAAATCAATGCATTAAAATCGCAACAATTCCGGTGGACGAAAGGCTCAATCGAAACAGCAAAAAAAATATTACCGCTTGTTTGGAAAGCCAAAATTCCTTTAAGGGTAAAATTGCAATCTACATTTCACCTTACTAATAATATTGTCTTTCCTTTTATTCTTTTGGCTGCAATATTAAATGTACCCCTTATTTTTATCAAAAACAGCGGTCCGCATGAAGCCTATTTTGCTATTATGTCTATATTTGTACTTGCCTTTATCAGCTCTTTCTTTTTTTATTTATATTCACAGAAGGATATACGAAAAGACTGGAGGAAAAAAATTGTTCTTTTCCCATTGTTTATGGCCGGCAGCATGGGGCTGGCTGTTAATAATTCAAAAGCAGTTTTTGATGGATTATTGAATAGAAAAAGTGAATTTGTCAGAACTCCTAAGTTTAATGTGGAAAATAAAAAAGATTCTTGGGTTGGTAAAAAATACACAACTACAAAATTAGACATGTCGACTGTAGTAGAATTAATAATGGCAATTTATTGTTTCATAGGTGTAGTTGCTTCCGTATATTTTCTGGAAATAGCGGCGTTCCCTTTCCAGTTTCTTTTCTTTTTAGGTTTTACATTTGTATCTTTTGAATCAATTAAACAAGCTTTTACTAAATCATAAAGGTAATTTTTTGTCAAAAACAACTAGAGAAATGTTTAACGATAAAGTCAGCTTGATCTATGAATACGATAATAAGTCGCCACTTTTTGTTAGAAAAGCCAATGTGGAAATCGAAAATAATAACCTTGATGCGGCAGTGGAAATTTTTAACAGTGGATTAAAGTTATATCCACAATATGCAGCCGCTTATTTGGTTTTGGGAAAAGCTCAAATTCTAAAGGGGGATTACAACTCTGCTCTCAAAAATATAAAAATCGGTAGCGATTTAATTCATTCTAATAAAACTTATAATTTTTATTTGAAAGAAATTGAGGAGATAAAGAAACAAAGATCGCTGTTCAATATGAATAGAAGAAATGCATTTATGTTGTCGGATGAAACAGTGGATGTAAAGCAACGGGAAGTTTTTACCGACGTTGAAGATGAAAAAGAATCACATCACAATTCAGCATCATCAATTACTGAGAGCGTAGAACAGTTTACACTTAAAAATTCAATTGGAAAACGAACTGATTATTCATATCCGGATGAAGATGCAAATGAATTTTCGACGATTAATTTTGAAAAAGACAATTTGATTGTTTCTGAAACTCTTGCAAAAATTTATATAACGCAAGGAGAGTATAAAGAGGCAATGAAAGTGTATGTGAAACTTGCAAAGAAAAGCCCAAATAAAAAAGATTATTATTACGGTAAAATTGAGGAGCTACGCTCTCAAGTGAAGTGATTGAAATTATTTTTGAGATATTTTTTCTCTAAAAACCATATCGAATAATGAATGAGTCGTATCTAAAAAGATTATTTTTAAATTGTTAATATTAACAAAAAACTTTTTTTATAGAAATACCTTTTTAGAGGTGACTCGTGAATTCTATATACCCCGAAAACAAACTAAAGAAAGATTTTTATACCCGTGAGTTATTGGTAGTTGCCAAAGAACTGCTCGGAAAAATATTTGTAAAAAATGAAAACAATACGCCGATAGCAGGTAAAATTGTTGAAGTTGAAGCTTATAATGGCTCGGTTGATGAAGCAGCCCACACTTTTAACGGGAAAACAAAAAGAAATGAAGTGATGTTCCGGGAAGGTGGTTACCTTTATGTCTATTTTACGTATGGTGTCCATTATTGTTGTAATGTAGTAACAGGTAAAAGAGGATTAGGAACTGCTGTGTTAATTAGAGCTATCGAACCTATAAAAGGTATTGAATTAATGATAAAAAATCGTTTCGGCAGAGATTTGGTAAATGAAAAAGAAAAATTTAATTTGACTTCGGGACCAGGCAAAGTTTGCCAAACAATGAAAATCGATAAAAGTTATTACGGAACCGATCTAACTGAAGATAATATCTATATTTTGGATGCACCTAAAGTGAATGATGAAAAAATTGTAACAACTATCCGGATAGGAATAAAAAAATCTGTCGGTTTACCTTGGCGCTTTTATATTAAAGACAATCCATATGTATCAAAAAAATGATTGAACCAAAAAATCTGTTAATTGTGCGTACAGATAGAATAGGTGATGTTGTCCTTTCACTTCCGATAGCCAGGATAATTAAAAAATATTTTCCGGATTGTAAAGTTACTTTTCTCCTCAAAGAATATACTAAAAGCTTGGTTGAAAAAAATCCCTTCATCGATCATATACTAACGGTTAATGAAATTAACGGTAGGATACTCCTAAAAAAAAATGTCCTGATGTTAAAAAAGTATAATTATGATTATTGTATAATGGTTTATCCGACTTTTATTATGTCTTTAACAATATTTTTATCTAGGATAAAAAACAGGATAGGAACCGGTTACAGATGGTATTCATTATTTTTTAATAAAAGAGTTTATGTGCATAGAAAATATGCCGAGAAACATGAGTTGGAATTTAATTTGGATATGCTTAATATATTTGGTATAAAGGAAAAAGTAAATCCCGGGAATATTAAGTTTGATATTCAGGTTAATGAGGATAGTGTTAAATTAGTACGTGGAAAATTAAAATCGTATAATATTAAAAGCGATAAACCATTAATTATTATCCATCCGGGAAGTGGTGGAAGTTCAGTTAACTTACCGCAAGTTAAATTTAAGGAATTACTTGTACAAATAAATGAAAAATTGAATGCCGATGTTGTCTTAACCGGAAGTAGATCCGAAAGAAATCTTTGTGAAAGTCTGAGAATTTCAAACAACATAATTAATTTTGCCGGAATATTTAATTTACGAGAGTTAATAGTACTGATTAATGAAGCGGATATTCTTATTGCAAACTCTACAGGGCCACTGCATATTGCAGCGGCATTGGGAAAATATGTTATTGGCTTTTATCCAAAAATATTGGTTTGTTCAGCCAAAAGATGGGGACCTTATTCGGATAAAAGCTTTGTTTTCCAACCGGGAATTCCGTGTGAAAATTGTAATAGGAAACAATGTTATAATTTGAATTGTATGAACAGTATTGATATTAATAAAGTGCTTGTTCAAATAGAAAAGATATTAAATAAAATAAATGGTCCGCTTTGAAAGTCAATTAAATTGAAATGTCATTTGCACTAAAGTTGGTTTTCTTGCAAATCCGGGATTCTTTATATCTCCAATCACAACTTATGCGACACCGGTTTTTTACCGGAATGACCTTTGGAAGCTCACTCAAAAATCAAATTGGAGTAACGGATGATTCGTAAAATAATCTTGTTCTTATTTCCAATCTTATTCATGTATTCGATTACAACTGTCAGTGCTCAGAGTGATTCGAGTAAAAAAGAGCAGGAATTCAGAGTACTTCCAAATCATGCCTTCAAAGTAGGCGAAAAATTAACTTTTGATATAAAGTATAGCTTTGTAACAGTTGGTATAGCAACTATGTCGATTCCCGGAATCAGACGAATTGCAGGTCGTTATGCTTATAATATCCAATTTGAAGTTAATTCTGTCCCTAGTTTTAGTTGGATTTATAAAGTTAGAGATCATTACGAATCTTTCATGGATACGGCAGGATTATTCCCCTGGCGATTTGAACAACATATACGGGAAGGCGGATATAAAAGAGATTTTTCCGCTTTTTTTGATCAAAGAAGAGGTATCGCAAAAACAACCGGGGGGGTATATAAAATTCCAAAGTATGTAAATGATATTGTTTCCGCATTTTATTTCGCCAGAACTCTTGATTATTCAAAATTAAAAATAGGCGATTTGATCCATCTTAAAAATTTTCAGATATGGAATTTCTTATTCTGCTTTTCTTAATAGGTCT
>CBFDUR010000244.1:0-4148 GCA_965613005.1 uncultured Ignavibacteriales bacterium | reverse complement strand
AATCGAAATCAGGAGCGCTTGCTAAAGCAAGGATTTCACCGGTTTTTGGTTGAATAGCAACTACTGCACCACGTTTGCCTTTAAGTTGTTGTTCAGCCGTCCTTTGGACATTTGCGTCCAAAGATAACACCAAGTCTTCTCCTTTTACCATCGGTATATCCATTGCACCGTTTCTATAACGACCTATTATCCTTTGCCGGGAATTAACTAAAAAATATTTGTAACCTTTTTTACCTCTTAAATATTTCTCATAGGCTTTTTCAATTCCGGTATAGCCGATATAATCTCCAGGTTCGTAATAGTGACTTTTATCTTTCTTCAGTTGTTGCTGCGAAATTTCTTTGGTATATCCGAACACATGTGATCCTCTGATATTTGCAGGATAATTTCGCTGCATTTCCACCACGTAGTCAACGCCGGGCAAACTTTCAGAATTTTCTTCAACCCAAGATACTACCTTAAAATCGATATCTCTTTTAATTCTTATGGGTATAAATTTCGAATACATGCGATGGGCATACAATATTTTATTTATATAGCCTGAGTCAACTCCAATTACGGTTTCAATTAAATGATTCAATTTCCTATTATAATAAGCAGGCGTTATTTTAAGAGTATAAGCAGGCACATTATCCACAACTACCCGCATATTTCTGTCATAAAAAATACCGCGGGGGGGAATTTGTTCAACGACCCTAATGCTGTTATCAGCTGATTTCTCGTTATAAGTTTTATGATTTATTATTTGCAATTGCAATAATCTAAAGCCAAGTAGTGAAAAGGCTACAATAATAACTACATAAATTGTAGTTTTCCTATTGGGTGAAGCAAAATTTTCTTTTCTCAATTAAAACTTCTCCTCGGATAAAAAGCTATCAAAATAATACTTAGCAACGCAGTATATAATGAAGGCAGTAATCCGTGCAGGTAAATTAAACTTATTATATTCGTATTAATATCTATTGAAGTAAAAAATCTATTTAATACGGAATTAAGTATAGAACAAAGTAATACTATTAATGAAAAAACATACGGCTTAAAATAAATATCTTGTTTATTTTCATTGGAAAAATAACCGGCAACAAAGCCGGTAACTGTTTTGGAAAACATTGCACTACCCAACAAACTACCGGTTATCATATCAAAAAGAAAACCATAAATAAATCCTACAGTCGTACCAAAAATTTGACCATTGCGTAATGTATAAAACACTAATAAAATAATAGTTAAATCCGGGACAATTCCATTTACGGCAATAAAAGGCACTAATGTGGTTTGAACAAGTAATACAGGGAAAAAAAGTAATATTGATGCAATATAATCCGAACGCATATCTACTTTCGTTTGTAAAAATTTAATTCGAGGTTATCTTTTTGTAAGTTTTTAACTAACTTAATGACGAAGACATGCTCAGCACCGATAAAATCGACAAAAGGTTTAACTCGCACTTCATTAAATAAGCCTGTTTCACCCTTACTGATTCCCGAAACCAATCCGACCGGTAACGGGACAGGTACAATAGAGCTAATTTCCGAAGTAATGATTCTGTCGCCAGGTTCAATATCATAAGTTCTCGGAACATCTATTATCACTAGATTCACCCCGTCCCATTCCATAATCCCATTAATTCTACTTCTTTCATCGGTTACCGTAAGTTTCAATTCAAGGTTTTTCAATGTTTGAACAATACAAAAATCACCGGATGTTGAATAGACGATTCCAAGTAATCCAAAATCGTTAATTACAGGCATTCCCGGAAGTACTCCATCTTTACTTCCGACATTCAATGTAATGGTACTTTGTGATTTGTTAATAGATTTTGAAACAATTGTTGCAGCTATCAATGGATATTTTGTAGAGTCTTTCAAAGCCAAAAGAGTTTTCAGTTCTGTGTTTTCAATTCCATATTCTCTTAAAAGATTTACCTTTAACATTAATTCCGCATTCAATCTGCGAAGTTTTTGATTTTCTGCTTTTACACTTCCGGTATTCACTAGATCGGATACAATCGAAGTAAATACGGCAAATGAACTAAAGGCAAGTGTCTGTACGCTTCTTACAGCAGGTTTATTGTTTAGTGATAAAGTAAGTAGACTTATTATTAACAGAGCAACGAGGACTATATATTCTTTGAAGTTTCCCCAAACATGTACAAAGAATCTTAACATTAATATCTTCTATTACGAATTAAAACTTTTGAATAATTATTTATATTGTCGATAACCTTCCCTGCGCCTCTTACAACCGCCGTCAGGGGATCTTCCGCAACATGTACCGGGAGATTTGTTTCCATTCTGATTCTTTCATCTAAACCTTTGAGCAAAGCACCTCCGCCGGTTAACATTATACCCCGGTCTAAAATATCGGCAGATAATTCAGGCGGTGTTCTCTCTAAAGACTGCTTTATGGCATCCACAAACTGAACAATTGCTTCGTTTAGTGCTTCTCTAATTTCCACCGAGCTAATTTCAGTTGTTTTAGGAACACCTCCCACAAGGTCTCTTCCTTTCACTTGGATTGTAATTTCCTCTTTCAAAGGTACGGCGGAACCTACCTCACATTTAATAGCCTCAGCCGTTCTTTCGCCGATAAGAATGTTATGGTTCTTTTTAAAGAATTGCATTATAGCATAATTCATTTCATCGCCGGCAATCCTAATCGATTCTTCGTTGACAATCCCCGACAATGCAATAACCGCTATTTCAGTTGTACCTCCTCCTATATCGATGATCATATTTCCAACGGGAGCTTTAACATCAATGCCTATTCCTATTGCCGCAGACATGGGTTCGGCAATCAAATGGACTTCTTTAGCGCCTGCATGCTCGGCACTATCCCGAACAGCTCGTTTCTCCACTTCTGTGACTCCACTGGGAACAGCTACTACAACTCTTCGATTTGATAACGTACCGGCTTTAACCTGTTTTATGAATGCCCGGATCATTCCTTCGGCTATTTCAAAATCAGCAATCACACCATCTCTCATAGGACGGATAACCCTAATTTCTTTATGTTCCCTTCCCAGCATTTCTTTAGCTTTATTACCAAGAGCAATTATTTTCTTAGTATTTCGATCAAATGCAACTATTGAAGGTTCATTTAACACAATTCCTTTCCCTTTGACATAGATAAGTGTGTTAGCCGTTCCAAGGTCAATTGCAATATCGGTTGATAGAAAGTCAAATAATCCCATATTTCCTCTTAATGTTTAAAATGCCTTATACCTGTGAACACCATAGAAATATCATTTTGATTTGCAGCTTGAATAACTTCTTCATCTCTTATTGAACCACCCGGTTGAATAATTGAAGTGGCGCCACATTTTACAATTTCTAAAAGCCCGTCTGCAAAAGGGAAAAATGCATCAGAGGCAGCTACCGAATCTTTTAGGTCCAAGCTCCGCTCTTTTGCCTTTAAATAGGCAAGCTTTACGGAATCTAACCGTGACATTTGTCCTGCCCCAACACCCAAAGTTGCATTATCTTTTGCAAATATTATTGCATTAGATTTTGTATGCTTGGAGACAGTCCATGCAAAAATAAGGTCTTTCAATTCTTTTTTAGACGGTTCCTTATTAGTAACGGTTTTTAGTTGTTTTTCATTCAGCAAAATAGAGTCCGCGTCTTGAACTATTACTCCACCCGGTATATTCCGAAACATAATTTTATTTTCATTAACCGGTTTTAACTGTTTCAGAAGTCTTCTATTTTTCTTTTTTTGTAGAATCTTTATTGCATTCTCAGTGTAAGCCGGTGCACAAATGATTTCTAAAAATATTTCATTTAATTGCGTTGCAACTTCTGAATCCACAACGTTGGTGAAGGAAACAATTCCACCAAAGGATGAAACCGGATCACATCGTAGTGCTTTAGTATAGGCATCCAATGTATTCAACCCTTTTGCCGCGCCGGCAGGGTTTTGATGTTTCACTATAACACATGAATTTTCCCCAATATCTTCAGCAAGTTCAACAGATGCAATTAAATCGAGGATATTATTATATGAAAGTTCTTTACCGTGAAATACCTCAAAATATTTATGAAACTCTCCATATAAGGAGGCTTTTTGATGCGGATTTTCACCATAGCGCATGACCTGGCGGCGCACCCCGGCGACGACAAAGCGCTCAGGCAAGGTATCTCCGGTTT
>CBFDUR010000243.1:0-4154 GCA_965613005.1 uncultured Ignavibacteriales bacterium | reverse complement strand
AAATTAATGCGAAACCTTTCCCCTATTGGAGAGCTTTTGGACTCTAATATCCTTGAGCAACTGCCGTTAGACCACTATGGCGTTGATATAAATAAATTAATAAAAATTATTTCAAATACTTCTTTACAGTTGAGCGCTTTGATTTCAACTTTAATAGAAACCGCCAAAGGCTCCGAAATGAGTCAAAACAATTTCAGCCGCACGGCGCTTAAAACCTTTAAGGAATTTAACGATAATTATTTTGAAGACCTTGAAGAAGCCGCTCAACGATTCTTGAAAGAAAACAAAATTAAAAATTTACCGTCGATTAGTTACCAATACCTAAAACCCATACTGGAAAATAAATATAAATATGAAATAGACGAATCAACACTTAATAATCTATCCGAACTGAGTGAATTAAGAGCCGTAGTAATTAACGGTAAAAAAAAGAAACTGTTTCTGAATAAAAAATTATCCGACAAGCGGAAAGCTTTTGTTACGGGTATGGAACTGGCATACAACTTCTTAGGAATTAAAGACAGGAGCAATGTTTTTTCAAGTGTAAGACTTAATACCTACGATCAACTACTCAATTACTTTAAGGCATCGTATTTTTCTACTGCACTCATCATTAACCGCCGGTTTTTTATTGAAGATATTTTAAAAATATTTACTTCTAAAAAATGGAACGAAAAAGGATTTTCAGCATTAATCGATAAATACAATGCAACACCCGAAATGTTCTTTCAAAGGCTTGCTAATTTATCCGCAAAATACCTCGGATTAAATAAATTTTTCTTTCTCAGATTTAATTACGAATTAGGCAGCTCTAAATACAACCTTTCCAAAGAAGTCAGATTGAATACAAGAAGAAACCCCGGCGGATATCAAACTAATGAGCATTATTGCAGAAGGTGGATTTCAATAGATACCCTGAATAAATTAGAAGTAAGTCTAAGAAAAGAGACAAGGAGCAAAGGAAGAACAATTGGGGTATTACATTCCGTTTTTTACGATTCCAATGATGAATATTTATGTATTTCAGTTGCACAACGAAGTAGCTTGTTGGAACATAACTTGTACAGCGTAACAATCGGTTTTCAAATTGATGATACATTAAAGAAAAAAATAAATTTTTTGAATGATCCGAAAATACCTAATAAAATTGTTAATGATACATGCGAAAAATGTACTCTTGAAAATTGCAAAGAACGAATAGCCCCACCGACAACCGCAAGAAAAGTGGAAAAATCAATCCGCATGGAAAAAGCGCTGCAACAATTGAAGGAAAGTTTTAGGTAAGCGAACAACATAGAATCGCCCACTCCTTCTTTTGCTTACATCTATACGCTGTTATACCAACGGAAAAATATTATTTAGTCAAGATGTAAATACTTAGAACTGAATTTAGTTATTCTTTATTCCGTAGTCTTCATCTTTTAATGTATTGTTTTTACCCTTGAATTGTTAGGCTTTTTTTTAAATTTATATATGAGTTCGCTCTAAAAAGCCAAAATTAAGTGGCTTTATTTTTTATGTTTTGCATTAAAAAAAACCGGCTATTAAAAAATATTTCGGACAGTTTTTTCCAAATATCTTTGGGCTATATTTATTTTTTGTTTTTTATCGCAATAAAATTTGTTCTTTTCACATAGTGATGCTTTCGGCAGACTTATTGACCAAAACAACGCACTTTTCCCTCTGTTTTTAGGCATTAGAAAGAGTATTCTGCATCTCTTGCGAATCTATATAACGATATATTCTGCCAAAGTTCACACCTATCCCAACTGAAAAGGCAAAGAGCATCGCTTTGAAGGAACCTCTGACTTTTAATTTCCGGTTGTTCATCTTTCTTGTAAATTCCGAAACGGTTGCTTCTATATTTGTTCTTAAGCTTCTCCTTTCTTTTGGTAGTTTTTTTATAGTTTCTAATCGCCGTTTTTTAAGGTATTCTTCTTCTGTAAAATAATAGACTCTTGCATTTTTCTGCCGGATTAACTGACACTTTGATAATAAACTGCAGTTTGTACAAATATCAATATTGAACTCTGATTTGAATCGTTTCTTTGTCTTTTGTGATTCTACTGTTTGTTTTGGGCAACTAACTTTATATTGATTCTGTTCGTCTTTTGTGATTTTTATTTCAACTCCTTTTAATTCTCTTCCCCTTATTGCAGTCTGCACCGGCGTAATAGTATGATTATCAAATTTTAGGTCGTTATCCTTGCTGCCGTATGCACCGTCAAAATGGAGCTCATTTAATTCGGGCGTCTTTTCCTTAACGATATCTATTCTTTCATTTAATTCTTTACTGTCGTCTATGTTGTTTGCGTGAACCGATATATCTGTAATTATATTTATTGGATTATCCGGATTACATGTCTCTACTATGTTTACTGTCTGTCCGTAAAACTGTTTGTTGTTTTTCTTCCGATAAGTCGCATCTATATCATCCGGCGATTGTATGCAGCTGCTTGTTAATTCTTCGGTAGTCTTAATTACTATTTTCTCTTCTGCTATTGTAAAATGTTCTGAATATATTCTTTCAAATATCTTGAATATTTCTAAGTCTTTATATTTCGGAACTATGTTCTCCATTATTGTTTTATAGAGGTTCCCTACTTTTTCAAGTTCAGAGGGTATATCTTCTGAAGCAAGTCGGTAAAGAAATTGCCCCGATGTTTTCTTTACATAAGGTGAAAACAACCTTTCATACTGTTTTTTATCTTCTTCGCTTAGTACTCTGTATATTCTTATTAGCATTTCGACCAGTAGTTGAAGGCGACTGTATCTTCTTATGTTTGATGCCGCTTGGAATGAATCTGTTCTTTGAATGTCGGTTTTTATCTTAAGTTCTTTTAACTGCTTTTCTGTTAAATGATCGAATACACGTTCAAAAAGATTTTCTCCCGTCTTAATAAAATACGAATTCAGTTTATTTTGAAAATTAAAAAGCGAAGCTTCTGAGAAAGGAACTTCATCTAAAGTAGTCAGTCCGAGAGCTATTTTGGTCAATAAATTAAACTTTATGTTATCGAATAATTTTTCGTATGTCAATTTCTCTCTGTGCTGTAACAGCATAGCAGATACCATGCAGTTGACCGGGGCATTTGGACGGCTGCCTATCTCTGAGTATAAACAAGAAAAGTCTTCTTCCTTTATATTGCAGAAGATAAGATCATAGAACTTTTGTTCTTCCGAGTCTTGAAGTTCTTTATGCATTTTAGAAGATACAATATTTGTAAACCCAAATAGGTTTGTCTGTCTGTGTTTTGTGTTTTTTTTGAACATTTTTTTTCTTGAAAGCCTTTGATTTAACCTTTATTTAGTAAATTTGCTTTCAGGAATTTATTTAAAATTATAATCAAATGAAAATTTTTATAATGTTTTTTTGCCTTTTTAGAGTGAACTCTTAAATGATTTTCTTTTAATTAAACATATAAATTGGCAGCCATAAAATCGACATTCCATTTTTCATCAATTTATTGTAATAATCTTTAGTAACAACAATTCCAAAATCAACATCATATTTTTTTGCAAATGATTTTAATCCGGAAGGAATTACGGGATTTGAAAAACTTTTAAATTTAACTTCAATCGGGAGTAATTTTCCATTATACTTAAGGACAAAGTCAACTTCCTGTTTTGATTTAGTTCTCCAAAAAAAACGTTCTGCATAGTAATAATTTTTCTGAATTTGATTAAACACAAAATTTTCCGCAGCCTCACCATCACTTTGTAAAACTTGTTCACTAAACATTTGCAAAATGGAATTTCTAATCCCAATATCTTCAAGATAAACTTTCGGCATCTTAGTCAATTCTTTTCTAATATTAGTATAATACGGTTTAATAAATTCAAGCAGAAAAGTGCTCTCTTGCAAAAATGAATATTTTTTAACAGTAATTCTTTATAAAAAGTACTCATTGAAACGATGGTATTAATTCGTGCCAACATTTCAAAATGATCGAATGGTTTTGAGATAAAGTCTTTAGCCCCACACTCTAAAACTTTCACTTTTATTGCAACATCATCGTCACCAGTTAGGATAATAACGGGAAGATACTCTGCATTACATTCTTTTTTAAAAATCGCCAGGACATCAAGCCCACCCATACCGGGCATATTTAAATCCAGCAAAATAACATCGGGTATGGTTTGAGACGTTGCGG
>CBFDUR010000242.1:0-4158 GCA_965613005.1 uncultured Ignavibacteriales bacterium | reverse complement strand
TCGCCTGCAAATTTGAAATTGGAGCTCCAAAGGCTTTTCGCTCTTTTGAATATTTAATTGACGCCTCTAAAGAAGCTTCGGCAATACCTACGGCTTGTGCAGCAATACCGATTCTTCCACCGTTAAGAGTATTCATTGCAAAATTAAAACCTTTTCCTTCCTCCCAAACTAGATTTTTCGAGGGAACTTTACAATTTTCAAATAAAAGCGAACAAGTGTCTGAGCTTCTTATTCCCATTTTATCTTCTTTTTTCCCCTTATCGAAACCCGACATTCCCTCTTCCACAACGAATGTAGAGATTCCATGATGTCCTTTACTTTTGTCGGTTGTTGCCATAACCAAATAATAATCGGCATTCTTCCCGTTGGTTATCCAGTTTTTGATACCGTTTAAAATATAATAATCACCTTCCTTATCGGCAGTTGTTTTTTGTTGTGTAGCATCGCTACCGGCTTCAGGTTCCGAAAGAGCAAAAGCGCCTAATTTTTCGCCTTTGGCAAGAGGAATAAGATATTTTTCCTTTATGTACTCCGTTCCGTATTTTTCTAAACCAAAGCAAACTAGAGAATTATTTACCGACATAATAACCCCAACACTTGCATCCACTTTTGAAATCTCAATCATAGTCATAACATAACTTATTGTATCCAAACCGGCGCCTCCGTATTCAGGAGATACTATCATACCTAAAAATCCCAGCTCACCTAATTTTTTCAATATTTCGGCGGGGAATTCTGCTTTTATATCACGCTCTACCGCAGTAGGAGCAATTTCAGTTTGAGCAAATTCTCTAGCTGTTTCCATTATCATCCGTTGGTCATCAGTAAATTCAAAATTCATTTTTTTGTCCTTCTTCGTTAAAAAATTACTTTTTGGTAATTACTTATCATATTATAAAGTTTAATATTTAATTACTTTTGATAATTAATCATTAACTAAAATTTTTTAATTAGCTCAATTTAAAAAGCTCGAATTACCTCATTTTTATTCCCACGGAACGAGCTTGTCCAAAAAGCAATAAATTGTCATTTTAAACTGCCTGTCCGCCTCAGGAGGAAAGTGAAGAGTCTCTTTTCTAAGCAAAATCAAAGATTATCCGTCATGCAACTTCTTAGAATAACAGTAAAAATTGCTTTAACCTCAGTGACAATCTAATTGCATATTTAAAGCTTTTTAGCTCTTCGTTTACTGTTTATGCAAAAGTAAGATTCATACAAATGACCTTTTTGAGATCAAACTAATTAATTTATAAAAATTTATCTAAAAATTACGCTAATAATCTTACTATCGCAATAATCAAAAAAATCTTTGTATCCGATAATCTTTGTAGAATGAATTCAATTTTTTTGAAGTTTACTTTATTGTTATATTTAACATTATGGAAAATTTAGAATTAATAACAAAAGAAAGTGAAGATAATACCATTCCCAAAAGGAAAATTTGTTTAAAAGGAATGATTCTATCGGAACTGAAAGAGTATTTTATTTCTCATTCACAAAATGAGTATAGAAGTGAGCAATTATTCAATTGGATGTACAATCATCTTGTTACAGATTTTGATAATATGGCAAATTTGCCTAAATCCCTCCGTTCAGAACTTAAAAGCAAATGTGAGCTTCAAACTCTTCGCTATGTAAATTCCATCATCTCCGATCACGATAAAACAAAAAAGTTTATCTTTGAGACCGCCGATAAAAATAAAATTGAATCGGTTATTATACCTGAAACCAAAAGGACAACATTGTGTATTTCAACTCAGGTAGGATGCCCTTTAGATTGTAAGTTTTGTGCAACCGGTTTGATGGGATACAAAAAAAATCTTTCTTCCGGTGAAATATTTGATCAATATTTATTAGCCTCAAAAGATTACGGTAAAGAAAGAATTACCAATATTGTTTATATGGGTATGGGAGAACCATTATTGAATTTCGACTCAACGGTAAAATCATTGGAAATATTTGCCGATAGATTGACTAAGGGTATTAGTCTTAAAAAAGTAACGGTATCGACCGCCGGTATTGCGCCTAAGATAAAAGAATTAGCGGATACAAATCTTTCTGTGAAGCTTGCGTTTTCTTTACATTCGTGTTTTGAAGAAACCCGTTCTAAAATCATGCCTATAAATAAAAAATATTCACTACGGCAAAATATTGAGTCATTACAATATTATACCGGAAAAACAGGAACAAGAATCACTTTTGAGTTTATCCTGTTAAAGGATATTAATGACCGGGAAGATGATATTAATGCACTGGTTAAGCTATGTAATCACATTCCTTCCAAAGTGAATATCATTACTTTCAATTCGTTAAAACATATAAATCCTTTGGGTTTCTCGGCAGAACTTGAACCTACACCTAAACACAGATTTAATTATTTTATTCAAAAGTTAAGAGATCGTAATATCACGGTAATGACAAGAAGCACTCAAGGAGAAGATATAGCGGCTGCGTGTGGTCAATTAGCTGTTAAATTTAATGAAAAATGGTAATCTCGGATTTTGAAAATGAAAAAACTTACACATGACGAAATTTCACTAAATAGAAGTACATTGGATACAATACATAAAGTTAATAAACTGCCTGTTCATGTGGTTCTCAACAGCATCAGAAGTAACTATAACGTAGGTTCTATTTTCAGGACTTCCGACGGGGCAATGATTGAACAGTTATATCTTTGTGGATACACACCGCATCCACCCAAAAAAGAAATATTAAAAACCGCATTAGGTTCTACGGAAAGTGTAAGTTGGAAATTTGTTAAGGATCCGAAAGAAGCGGTTGTAAACCTTAAAAATAAAGGTGTTAAAATTTGTGCTCTTGAACTAACAAATAATAGTTCTCCTTATTATAATCTAACAAAAGATACTTTCCCATTGTGCTTAATCATCGGGAATGAAATTACAGGTGTTTCCGAGGAGTTAATTGATCTGTGTAATTTCTCAATCGAAATACCTCAATACGGAATTAAACAATCACTGAACGTTGCGGTAGCGTATGGAATTGCTGTTTTCGAGTTGAGAAAAATTTATGATTTAAGTAAACAATAGTTTCTAATTACCATCAATTCCGGTAAAGTATTCTTCCCCATTATCCTCAGTATGAATCATCAACAAATCGGCACGTACTAATTTAACCAGAGTTCTTGATGCCTGCCTTTCGGAAATATTAACCAACCTGCTTAATTCCTTCACCGATATTCTTTCATTTTTTGATAGGTAGTCAAATAGCTGTTTTTCATTAGAGCCTATAAAATATTTTTTTAATGCTAATTTACCGCCTTGTGCACGAAGTATTCGAATCATTTCTTTACTAGCTTGAATACTTTTATCATTCACTCTGATCATAACCACAGCTTTATTAATATTAAACTCTTTCTCAAAATCTTGTAAACGATGCGGTTTGCAATTTGATTCGGGGATATTTACAACGACAATCTCTTTGCCATATAATTCGATATAATTAATATCGAATTCTACCGGCGGCTCACAATAATTTGAGGCGACGTCCGTTATTAATTCCGCTTCGGTTTTTTCACTTCTCACACCAATTATATGTTTATCGTCATCAATTCCAAAAAGGATATATCCTCCTTTACTATTAGCAAGAGCAATCATTTCTTTAGCCATTTTTTCGTGAGTTGAAAACCTAA
Organism: uncultured Ignavibacteriales bacterium; assembly: GCA_965613005.1. Classification (GTDB taxonomy): domain Bacteria; phylum Bacteroidota; class Ignavibacteria; order Ignavibacteriales; family Ignavibacteriaceae; genus CAVVVS01. Next base: position 506 of record CBFDUR010000242.1, on the reverse strand, counting down.
GCTTAAATTCGCAATTAAAATTTTCCCCTCCTTCGATTAGCTCCAGCAATTCTCTTCTTTTCATAATGAATTCATTGGAAATAATATATCATTTATTTTAAGGTTAGCACTATTTTCCTTAATATATAAGATGAATCGAAATTTGGTACATCCTTTATCAGCAGGTAAATTACAATAGCTAAGCCGGTAAATCCCAATGCCATTAATCCCTAATTTTTATTTAAATTTCTCCAGGCAGTCTTTTTATCTTGAATAGTTCATCCTACAATTAAAGAGCATTATAAAGGTTCAACCATATTTCCGGTATGAATTTATGACTTATGGTTGATAGTAATAAAGTTTGTTAACCTTATGATAATCTTTATCTCATCCGCCATTATTAAGTTTTTATCAATCATTTTCTCATACACCCTTAGTGCGGCAAGCTGAAATTATAAATTAAGGCTTCTGTGAAATTAAATATTTAACTAATTTGTCATTTCGACCGTAGGGAGAAATCTTTAAAT
>CBFDUR010000241.1:0-4255 GCA_965613005.1 uncultured Ignavibacteriales bacterium | reverse complement strand
TGTAAGGCATTAAAATCTCCTAAAATTATTATGGTAAGATATACTGATAATAAGTCACTACTGTCCCGATGTTTTCAACAAATAATGAGTTAATGTTAAGTAATATAATAAAATAGAGCGATAAAAAGTTGTTATGGATTTGAAATAATTCATAACATTGTTACTTCAAAAAATGGAGTAACAAAATGAATCAAGGTCAAACAATTTTTGCACAGATAATGAATCATTTACCAAAACACAGTTTTAGAAAATATGTCAACAAATACAAAGGCAACTACAAGGTCAAATTATTTAGTTGCTGGGAACAATTTCTGGTGATGTCCTTTGCGCAATTGACATATCGTGAAAGCCTACGGGATATTGAAAGTTGTCTAAGAGCAATGAATAAAAAACTTTATCATATGGGAATAACGAGTAAAATATCCCGCTCAACTTTAGCCAAAGCAAATGAAAATCGAGATTGGAGAATCTATCATGATTTTGCAATGGTTTTAATAAAAACAGCTAAAGATTTATATAAAAACGAGAAACTATTTGAAGAGCTTGATGAAACAGTTTATGCTCTTGATTCTTCTACAATAGATTTGTGTTTAACATTATTTCCTTGGGCAAAATACAAAAAGACCAAAAGTGCCATAAAACTCCATACGTTGTTAGATTTACAAAATAATATTCCCTCATTTATTTACATCACCGATGGTTCTATCCATGATGTAAACATTTTAGATATTTTAGTTACTGAAGTTGGAGCATACTATGTTATGGACAAAGGCTACATTGACTTTCAGCGACTCTACACCCTTAATCAAGGAAAAGCATATTTCGTTACTCGTGCCAAAACAAATATGAAATATAGAAGAATTTATTCTAATAAAGTTGATAAAACTACCGGCGTTCTCTGTGACCAAATCATCCTTTTAACTAATCGAAAGACTAATGAAAAGTATCCGGATAAGTTACGGCGAGTAAAATATTTCAACTTAGAGATGAATAAAAAGTTTGTTTTCATCACTAATAATTTTTCATTGCCATCAACGACTATTGCAAATCTTTATAAACAAAGATGGCAAATAGAATTATTTTTCAAATGGATAAAACAACATTTAAAAATAAAATCTTTTTATGGGACATCATCTAACGCTGTGAAAACTCAGATATGGATAGCAGTTTCAACTTTCGTTTTATTGGCAATTATTAAAAAACGACTAAAAATTGAACAGTCACTTTACACTTTTCTTAAAGTTATAAGTATCTCGATATTTGAAAAAACGACCATTTTACAGCTTTTCGATGATAGTGATTACAAAAGCAACAATACTGTTGATCCTAACCAGTTGTTTTTATTTGACTTATAACCCGACAGTAGTGGTTTAAAACCTGTGAGAGAAATTCAAACCGGCAATTACTTCATTAAAACCACTTCCGTTAAATTCACTGGTTCTGAAAGCATTGTAAGAAAAGGTGAGTGAAACCTGGTCCGCCTTAGTAATTGAATATGCGGAAGAAATTACAGCTCTATATGATTTATTATTTTTTAAGATAGAAGAACTGAGAGAAACCGAAGAATGTAGCTTGTTATTCAAAGCATTTTGCTGAAGCCCGAGAGAAATAATTTTTGTACTGTTTGTAACTGTATCGGCAAAAGTTGAACTAACTAATCCCAGAGATGAATTTGCTGTAAAATTCTTTGAGATATAAAATGTAAATCCAAGGTTTACAGTATGTACCTTTGTGCCCGTACCGGTAACCAAGGAAGATTTATTTTCAGACTCCTGAAAAGTATAATTAAAGGATACATTCTGCAAAAATGATTTTTGCCCTAACATAAAAACCTGGTTGGTACTTAGTACAAAATTTGAGAAATCAACCTTTGTAGTATCATTATTTGAATTATTCCCCATCCTTAAGATATTTACCATAAAATTGCCGGTCCAGGATTTTGTTAAAGAACCATTAATATTCAGTCCATATATATTCCGGGAGGTTGTAAAACTTTTTTGATTAATTAAATTATCATTAGACCTCAACCAGTTTAAAGACACGGAATACCTGGAGAATCTAAAAGAAGTTACTGCAGTAATTTGTCTTTGATCATTCTGAAGATAAGCTAACCCTAATGAATTATAGCCTGGACCAATTTGTTTATAGTCAACCTGTAAATTAAAAGTATTGAGATTAAGCTTAAAACCGGTGTTAAAAGCATAGTCATAATTAGAACTTATTCTCGGTTTATACATACCGATTAAAAATTTGGGAATATTCGTGCTGTCAACATTAATTTCTGAAGATCTCAAATCTCTTGTATAGATACTACCGGATGCTTCAAAATTTATAATGAATTTATTGTCGGCAAGATGTATTTTCCCTGCTGTTCCTATGACCATGTTTTCCTTAGGTGTAACTGCCTGTGTATTTGCATTCCCGTTAAACCGGTTTCCAATTTTCGGCTGAATTCCTGAGGCAATAGTAAAGGGATAGTTACTTACATCACTGATATTCGGATCATTAATACTGGTGATTTTTATTATTGCCTGGAAAGTTCCAGGTCCGGTCACATTCCAATCTACAAATCCATTAGCAGGCTGATTATTAAAAATGGTCTGGAATGTGCTTCCGCCATCTCTGGAAAGTTCAATTTTTACATTTCCGGTAATTGCGGTTGATAACCATCTTATAGTTTGAATAGTCCCAATTGGAAATGCGTCATCCCCATTAGGTGTCATTACGGTAATTGAAGGCTTGCCGGTACTCAATGAAGAAACATTGTCTTTAGACCTTAAGAAAATCAGGTCGAAATGCGAACCGGATTCTTTGCCCAATCCAATTTTAGATGCAAATAAAAAACGTCTATAGCTTCCGTTTTGTGCGCCTCCATTAACGGCTCGTTGAGAAAATCCTGCAACTGTTGAAAATCTGAAAATCCCGGGATGCAAATCTAATCCGGCTCCTCTTATTGTTATTCCATTTAAAGTAAAATCCGAATATCTTTCTGAAAAATCGCCGAGATGAAATCTTCCCCATCCCCATGAAGGATTTATTCCGAATTGGTTAATATTTTGCCTTACGGAACTACCTTCAGTTGATAGAATTATTTCAATCGGTATAGAGAATGTATTGAAAAAAGTAATTGTAGGGCTAATTATCAATCTTACTGTTGATGATGGTCGCCTTGCCGCCTGACCTGAAATAGAATAGAGTTCACCATATAAGTTTATATTACCACTAATAGACACATTTTTCTCTAAAAAACTTTTTGATGAATCGGCATTGGAACTGTTTTGAGCAAATAAGTTAATCTGAAAAACAGATAATATGATTAAAAAATATTTTAAGAATCTCTTTACCATAAAAAATCTCTAGTGTGTTTTTAATTAATTACATAACCGCTTGGCGGAGGGAAAAATACCAGCCATGAAGGTTCATTCAAATCACTACTGGTATTATAAGTTATTCCACTACCACTATTAGGATAAGTATATCTAAGTAATCTTGGTGCATAAGTTTCTCCTATCCAAAGGTTTGCTTGAGAATCAAAAGCCAAACCGGTTAACAATGCAGGTGCCGGCACACCCCGGTAAAATTGAGGCACGGTAGCACCCGATGAAGTTAATTGATTTGCTGAAAATCTAAGAAATGAATTTCCATCCGTCCCCCAAAGATTTCCGCTTTTATCAAATGCCAAGCCGCTTATGTTTACTAAGGTTGGTTGACTTGATTCGGTTATTACAATTGACGGCGATATAGTACCGGATGAATTTAGAAGTCCGGATGGATATTTTACAATCTCAGACTTATTAGATGCCGGATCTTTACCTGCCAACCATAAATTTCCTGAAGCATCAAATGCCATATATTCAGGTTCTTTTAATTTAGTAGAAGTAATTTGAATGTCCGGAACTGTTGTAACGTTTCCGGACTTGACTAATAAATTCAGAAGGGTTTCTGATTTATAAGATATTAGAGTGCCCGTGTTCCAATTGGAAATCCATAAATTTCCGGATGCATCAAATATAAGTCCTACCGGTCCGCTAATTGAACTGTTGAAAAGTGTAACAACCGGCGCGGCGACTGTACTTCCCGATAGTTGTCCGGGAGAGAACACAAAAATGTGGCTCTTGCTAAAACCGGCAACCCAAAGATTTCCCATTTTGTCAAAAGCAAATCCACGTATTCCCTCAAAACTAAATTGTATTTTCACTTTAGGTGTAGGAGCGCCGGGAGAAGTTAAAACGGATTTATCAAATGCAAGCAACCG
>CBFDUR010000240.1:0-4261 GCA_965613005.1 uncultured Ignavibacteriales bacterium | reverse complement strand
CAATATTGAACAAATTACAAATCAATATTTTCTGCCAAATAATACACGAATATTTCTGATAAGATACTAATGCCTAATTCTATAAATCACACATTTTATTTTGACATAACACGTCTGTAATTGTAAAAAATCCTTGACTTTCTCAAATTTTCCTGTATTTTTGGACACAAAAAAGGATTATTATTATTTTAGATTTGCTACAGTAAGAAAAATTTACTTGATTTAACCAGAGTAGCAAAGTGCACCGATTTAGGGAATTCCTCTGGTCGGTTTTTATTTTTTGTGAAACTTTTTTTAAGAGGAGATAGTATATATTTTATAATTGTTACGATTTATAGGTAACTAAGTCTAAACAACAAAGAAAGGAAGCAACGATGAAGACCATTAAAGCAAAAATAGATAATCCTTTATCTGACCTCATTAGCGATGATATTTATGAATTGTTAAACTGCCAGGGTTTAATCGATGAAAAATCGGTAAGAGATTATCAAATAAGAAAAAAGTTTAAACAACTAAGGGCTAATAAAGTTAGTGCCGGCGATGCCATTGATTCTATTAGAGAAGATTATCCTTACTTACAATTTGACACTATTAGAAAGATTGTATATCAAATTAATAAGTAATTACGTAACAAATATTAACTATCAAACGAAATTTCATTTTTTTAAAAAATATGCCTTAATTTTTTAAGGTAAACCGGTTTTGCGCAGTGACTTATTTCCATTGCCGGGCTTTATTTTATTAAAGGAGAAACATCTCAATGGGTAAACCAATCAAGAAAAGGAATTCTAAAGCAACTAAGAAAAATATAGCATCTCCGTTTAATGTCTATTGGAGTAAAAATAATTATTTACTGTTATCATTGGGCTTTGCTCTGCTTATTATTGGTTATTATTTTATGTCCTTGGGCAAATGGAACAGCTTCCCGTCCCTGGTAATATCTCCGATCATTCTTGTAATAGCTTATGCAATTGTGTTCCCGGTGGCTATCCTTTATCACAAAAAAGAATTAAAAAATAATTCACAGGATAAAGAAATTGCTTCTGGCAAAAGTTAAAGGAAATATAGTTTCTACACAGAAGAATCAATACCTTAAAGGGCATAAACTTCTAATAATTCATCAAATCGATCTAAAAGGTAACTTTACAGGTAAAAAAGATGTTATCGCTTTGGATTTGATTGACTCGGGTATAGGCGATACCGTTTTGGTTGTGCAGGAAGGCGCTGCCATCAAACAAATTTTAGGACATGGGAAAGCACCCGTGCATACAATGATTGTTGCTAATGTGGATGAGATCGAAGTTAATATCCCATCAAAAAAATAAATTTTCCATTGAGTAAACTCAGTATTGAACAACTAATAAATTTAAAACTCCTTCTCTCAGTTGACGGTATTGGACCGGGAAAACTAAGAAGCTTATTATCAAAATATAAATCGACTGAAAATATCTTATCGGCCGATTATACTTCACTAATCACCGTCGAAGGTATCAACTATAATCTTGCTAAAAGAATTATTACCGGTAAAAGAAACAGAGAGAACATTCAATCTTTATTTCTAGAGGAAATTGAGCAGCTTAAAAAACTAAATGCAAAGATCATCACCATTTGGGACCATGAATATCCTCCCATTTTAAAGAAAATTTACGATCCGCCCATAATTTTTTATGCGAAGGGTGATTACAAAGAAACGGATGATTATTCGATTGCAATAGTCGGTACACGTCAACCGACTTATTATGGAAAATTGCAAGCAGAAAAATTATCTTCCGATTTAGCATCTCAGAATATTACCGTAGTTAGCGGAATGGCAAGGGGAATTGATTCTATTGCACATAAATCCGCTTTAAATAAAGGTGGACGAACCATTGCAGTAGTAGGCTCAGGGCTGGATGTAGTTTACCCTCCGGAAAATAAAAGATTATTCGATGAAATATCTGAAAAAGGGATGATCATTTCCGAATACAGCCTTGGAACAAAACCGGATGCGCAAAATTTTCCTAAAAGAAATAGAATTATTTCCGGCTTGAGCCTCGGATGCATAATTGTTGAAACAGGAATAAAAGGCGGGGCAATGCAAACCGCTTCTTTCGCTCTCGACCAAAACAGGGAGGTTTTTGCAATCCCAGGCAATTTAGGCGTAAAACAATCCGAAGGGACTAATTGTCTTATCCAAAAAGGTGAAGCAAAATTGACTAAAAATGCGGAAGATGTTCTTGTCGAACTGGAATTAAAATTGAAGCCTTTATTAGGCAAGAACATCCCAAAACCAAAAATGGAACTCAATTTATTTGAAGAAAAAATTATTTCAAGTCTTGACAATAAACCTATGCAAATTGATAAAATCGCATCACTTACTAACCTTTCTACTTCAGATTGCCTGGTTCATTTGCTTTCACTGGAATTTAAGGGATTGGTTAAGCAACTTCCCGGTAAGGTGTTTGCTATTATTTAAATTTTACTTCTTTCTTAATAAAATACCGATCTCTGAATATATTCAGTTTTTCTTTCGCAATATTTTCAAGTGGATTTTCAAATGGGAAATATCCTCCGGAATAATATTTTGATAAATCGGCAGGAGAGGTAACTAATTGTGAACATCCGCATCTTGAACATTCACAATATAAAAATTCATCCTATGTCCCGGATTGCATTTCACGAACAGAAAGGGAATGATTTCCTTGTTGATTACCGTAGATTTTGCATTTAAAATGCTTCAATATTTTTTCTTGTTCTTCCAAAGAAATTTCAACCAATCTTTTAATCTCTTTTCTTGCCCGTTTTCTTTCGGTAAATAGTATTGAGTACTTGATAATTCTTTAGGTAAATAATCTTCGGTCAGAAAATCATTTTTGTAATCGTGCGGATATTTATAAGCTTTACCGTAACCGATATCTTTCATTAATTTAGTGGGAGCATTTCTTAAATGTAAAGGTACCGGGAACAGTGATTTATTTTTTACATCGGACAAAGCCTTCTCGATTCCCAGATAAGCAGCATTACTTTTAGGTGATGAAGCGAGGTAAGCAGCGCATTGCGCTAAAATTATTCTTGCTTCGGGCATGCCGATTTTATCAACTGCTCCAAAAGCTGCTTCTGCCAATACTAGTCCGTTCGGCGATGCATTGCCTATATCCTCCGATGCCAGAACCACCAATCGGCGTGCAATAAATAAGGGGTCTTCACCTCCTTCGAGCATTCGGGCTAACCAGTATAATGCAGCATCAGGATCACTTCCTCTAATACTTTTAATAAAAGCTGAGATAACATTATAATGCTCTTCACCCGCTTTATCGTATATTATATTTTTCTTTTGTACAACATTTTCTAATACTTCTTTATTTATAGTAATGTTACCGGAATGTAGTTCTTGAATAACTGCAGCTTCAAAAATACTCAATAATATTCTGGCATCTCCGCCTGAAAGAAATATTAAAAAATCCAAATCAATTCCGGCAATATTCAATTGCTTTAAAAACTCATCTTTTTTTATTGCGGCAAATAAAATATCTTTTAAGTTATCAACCGATAATTCTTTGAGCGAATAAATTCTAACTCGAGAACGCAAAGCAGGAATTATTTCGAAAGACGGATTTTCCGTAGTTGCTCCGATTAATGTAATAATGCCGGATTCAACGGAATTTAATAATGCATCTTGTTGAGCTTTATTAAAACGATGGATTTCATCGATAAACAATATCGTGCGTATATTATGCTCTCTGTTTTTACTGCCTCTATCAATAACAATTCGCACATCTTTAACCCCTGAAGAAACGGCACTTAATTGATAAAATTCTGCTTTTGTATTTGCTGCTATAATTTTAGCAATAGTTGTTTTTCCCGATCCGGGAGGTCCCCAAAGGAGAAGAGAACTAAGTGTATCGTTCTCTATCATCAAACGAATAGGTTTACCTTTACCCAGCAAGTGTTCCTGCCCTTTAAACTCATCGATAAAACGGGGTCTGACTCTTTCGGCTAACGGAATTTCAGGAAGTTTGAATTGACTCATAAAGCAGTCATTTAATTAATGAATAAAATTATTTGTTAACTATACGATTAATTTAGAAATTGGCCAAATGGAAATGTGAAACGGAGATCAAATTAATCTTGCCAATACATTATTTTGTTCAGCAGACAATGGTTTGCTTCTCATTCTTAGCGTAGTGTCAAGTCATATTTGTAATGTTGTATAACTTTTGAACTCACCCCCAAACCCCTCTCTTAAAAAGAGAGGGGCTTTAGCTCCCCTTCTCTTTGCAAG
>CBFDUR010000239.1:0-4280 GCA_965613005.1 uncultured Ignavibacteriales bacterium | reverse complement strand
AAGTACATTTTCACAAAAGTTTCTTTATAGATATTTTGTTTTTTGCGTTCGGAAATTAAAAAATTCTCCCATAAACTTCCCTTATCCTGCCTTAAACTTAACGGGTTGAAGTTTCCTATAAGTAAATTCCTGACACCATTGTCATAAAAATAAATTTTTCTTGATTTTTTTATTTCGTTTCTAACCGGAGTTCCGCTGCTAAAACCGAGAACCGACTGAGCGCCATCATCACAAATGGCCATAGCCAAAACCGTACCTTGAGGTAAACTTTTTAAATAGTTCAATAATGAATCGCCGGCCGGTGGATTTGGATAAATAAAATATTTTATATTATAAGGTTTAAGTGTACTCGTATCAATCAATGCGGTTACGATACCCCAAAAATAAGTATTAGGAAGCATCTCTTTTAAATTATACTGGAAAGAGGCAAATGATCCGGCGCTTGTCCCGGCAGAAGATATCTTCAATTCATTTTTACTAGTCGATAGTTCCCATGCTTTTTCGGTTTTATCAAATAGAACATTTTTTAATTCAATTTCATTGGAGCTATCCACCGGGCTATCAATATACCAATTGTAACTATTATTTATATCAAGAAAAGAATTGGGATCAGACCAATTGGCAGAATTTTTGATTTTAGTTCTCCACCAATATCTTTGCATTGACTTTAAACCTTTGAAGTCAAGCGTAGTAAAAAATGTACCCAAATTTTGCTCAATCCGAATGGGTGAAATAAAACTGTTTAAGGTATCAAATTGAAAAAGTAATTTGTTACTACCATAAATGGGCTTATTAACAGGATTTAATAATTTTATCTTTCCTTTGGAAGTATTATAATACCGGTCGGTTGTTATGCTTCTGAGGGCAGTTGAATAAACATTGAAAGAGATACCGGCACTATTATCGTTTTCAGATATTTCGTTTATAACATTCGCACTATCAAGAATAACTGAAAATTTATGTTGACCGATTTTGTTTTTTATGGGAAGTTTAATAATTAATGAATCGGTAAATAACGGAATAGGAACTTTAAAAGTTTTACTGAAAACAATTTGATTATTTAATTCATCATTAATGGAAATTTCCATCGAATCATTTGGAACAAGTCCATAATTATGATATAAAATCTTAATGGGAAGATAAAGGTTATCTCCGGTAGGATTATTATTTAACAGATGGATATCGCTTGAAGAAATTTCTAGATTTGGTTTTGTAGGTAACTTCAGTTTAATAAGGGGATCGCCTAGAAGGATATTACTATAAGTGAAAACCCTATTTACATCACTATAACCTGTTTCTTGCAATTGTTGAATTTTTGCAAGTAAATGAGCCTGAGCAATATTTGTTACTGTATCATGTAAAATTTTTCCATAAAAATAAGTGGGAAACCGGAGTGAAGTTGAAATATATCCCCAACTTGAATTTCCTAAATAAGCAATTGCCTGTCCGTCAACTGAGCCCGAAATAAATAATTCACTGAATGCACTTACATCCGGTTCGGCAAATTTACCTGTCGAACATCCAAAATCGGTAATAAGCGGAAATCGATTATCATAGCTGTTTTTCAATGCATTTACATCTGTAATTCCATTATCCCATGTTTGTGTACCACTATGCCCGATATAAGAAATAAAAAGCGCACCAAAGTTTATAGCACTTTGAATTGTATTCTGTGAGTAGGGCCCGAAATTAGATTGAGGGGTAATTGTTTTATAAAAATGATAACCTTCCCCGCCGATCGGTTTTGGTTTTACAAGATTATTAAATATATAATTATTTTCATTTTTTAATTGTTCAATTTGGTTCGGTTGTGATGGATCGCCTCCGCTAAAGAAAAGAAAAGTTTTATTCCATTTATCGTAAGGCCTCCCTAAATATTTCATGTACTTACCCAAATAAAATTCAACTTGATTATTATCCGAAGCAGGAATTCTTCCGACAAACATTTGGGGTATACCAACCTGACTTGAATCCCAAATACTATACCAAACATCGCTGACGGGATCTCCATAAGATGGGACAAGATCCTTTTTTCTAATTTTTGGCGCCGGATTCCAATGATTCTTATAATCATAATTAGCATCGCCAATTAAAGTTAAGTACGACGGTTTCGGTGCTACCCAATTTTCATTTGCATATAAAAGAAATCTTCTGATAGCTTCCGGTTTAGCATATCCATAAGAAAATTCGTCGTAAATATCATTAACAAAAACAAGTGCTGTCCGAATGTTATAGTTTTTCTCAATAAAATGATTATAGTTTGTTACCGACTGTGTTAATAATCTATTGGAGATTAGAATATCATCAGCTCCTCGATTTGTATTCCTTAAATTTATAAATTTTTTCTTCTCAACAAAGTTAGGTTTTTTAATATATTGTTCCGAAAGTAAAATATATGCGTCTCCACCTGAAACAGTATCGGTAAAAGTAAGAGTTTTATTAACGGTTCCTGTAATGGAATAATTTTGAAATCTTACAGTATAGGGTTTTACTTTATATAAGAGTAATTTCGAAGCGGAATTTGTTAAATTAGAAATTTTTATAACCCTGACTTTGCGACTAAGAGAATCGGGAAATCTAAAATATAATGAGTCATGAATAGCATCGGTTTTTCTATAATATTGAATATCTATCCAATCTAATAAAACTTGTTGAAATCTGCCCCTCGTAGGCATTCCGATTAATCTAAGAGTATTCGCCCCATCTTTCAGAGTCTTAGAAGAGAAAGATGAAATAAAATTGACTGTTTGTTTATAATTGAAAGTAATGGAATCTTGAATTGAATTCGAATTTACTTCAATTCCTGTTTTGTGTGCATCTTTTTGAATATTGGAACCATTACTTATTAGTCTTACAAAAGTTTCGAATTTAGAATCCGGGACAATATCCGAAGCAACAAAAGGCAAAGTAAATCCCCCATTTGTTCCCCAAAAAGACCACGTCCAAACCTTATTTTCTTGCCAAAAAGGTAATTGAATACGTGGTACAACCGAATCATAATACCATAACCTGACATCCTTTTCGAAATGTTGAAAATTCAAATATGAAGTAAGTGTATCGGTAGATGAAGAATTTTTTATTGAATCGACAGAAACTCGCCGCCCGGCAGACCCTCCCCATGTCAACCATACAATGGTAGTATCAGAATATCGATTCATATAATTTAAATAGTCGGAACCGGTTGGAACAATTTTTCTATAATTCGGTGATCCATAATTTTTTGTTGCCCAAAATTCAATGTAATCATTTTGCTGAAAGGTTCCGGAATGAGCAGTTTTAAGAAATAGGGGAAGTTGTTTACCTTTCCAATAAATTTTTATTGTTGATGGATCAATGCTACCGGGATTCAGTCCATAATCCAGTAAGTCCTGATAATCAATTCTATAGATTCCGTCATTTGGAACGGCTAGTTTTATATATTCATTTGAATAATTAATCCAGTTACCTGTTGAATCTTTCGGACTAAAAAATTTTCTAAAAGTCCTGAAGTTTTTTGCGGAATTATAATTTATTATAATTTTATTTAATATCTTATCAAAGGATGCTTCGGGAGAATTATTAAGTGGATATGATGGATTCCCTGAATAAGCAATGTTTAAATTAGCAGAGGTAAGTATTTTAACGGATTTCGTTTTCCAATTATACGATGCGGTATTTATTTGAATGACGGCACAATAATAACTCCGAATCCATGTATAGCCTAAAACTTGCGTTTTAAATGAGATGTATTGATTTGTTATGAAGTACTTCTTGTTTAGACTCTGTTTATAATATTTCAGAGTGGAATCATTAATTAACGAAACCATAGGATTTACTTCAATATTTACATTGGAAAAAGTCTGATATTTAATATTTTCTAAATTTACTTTAGCTTTACCATCAGGTGAAATTGCTACATAAATCGTTTTAGAAGGAAGTACAGGAGAACCAGGTTTGCTTTCATTTGTAGAATTACGGAAAACTATATACCGGTTGCCTCCCTCTACTTTCAGGTTATATGATTCCTTGAACGACATTAACAGTTTAATAGAATTGTTCTTGGAAGTAATATTATCAACTTTAACCTGTGCAGAAGTGTTATATGAAAGAAAATCTATTATTAAAAGTAATAGAATTAAATCTCTCCGGAGATGATGCATGGATATGCTGAATTTTAATTTATCTATTAACATATAAAACCTATACGTAAGATTATTATACTAAAAATTTTTAAAATATTTTAATGGTACCAGGTCTAAATAAAGTCTGTCTCTAAAGTCCAAAAAGAAGAACATTATAAT
>CBFDUR010000238.1:0-4296 GCA_965613005.1 uncultured Ignavibacteriales bacterium | reverse complement strand
TGAGTAACGAGTTCTGTATGGTCGCTACGAACCTGCTCGATTTTTTCGGGGTATTGTGCTTCGAGCTCACGCAGTTGTTGACGCAGGGCGACGGGGTCGTCGATTTGTGAATCGACAGATGCGTTGAAAGTATTGCGTGCCTGAAAGAGCAGCGCATGGGCCCGTTGAGGCCCCATGATTGCAAAAGCGGTTCCACCCGCCAGCGTGCCTGCAACACCCATCCAGATCAGTGGTTTGATGATGAATCCCATGACGATACCTCCTGCATCCTTTTCCATTCGTGCCCGCATTCGGCGGCCCGCGCTGGGCCATCGCGACGCGGCGTATAAAATCGTGGTTTCCTGACTTTGCTCTTTGGGAGCCGATGGTGTTCTCTTTCACACGCTACAAAAATTATAAAAAAAAGAAACTTAAAAAACGTGAGAAATATAATGCATGAAGATAAGTTAAAGTTAGAAGATTTACTTAGCAAAACCCCGGTGAATAACGGCAAGGATTCTATTAATGATGTTGCAATTATTGGGGCTGGAGTAATGGGGCAGGGAATCGGTCAAACCATTGCTGCGGCGGGGGTGGAGGTAACTATTTTGGAAGTAGATGAAGAGAGATTAAAAAAGGCCGAATCAAACCTTATTGAATCAATCGATCGTGAAATTAAAAGATGGAGCCTTACCCAATCTGAAAAAAAATCTATTTTGAGCAGAATAAAATGGGAGTTGAATTTTGATTTGATCAGGGGCAGCGATTTAATTATAGAAGCGGTAGATGAAAACTTAGAATTAAAGAAAAAGATATTTAAAGAACTTGATACATTAGCCCATAAAAATGCAATTTTTGTTTCGAACACATCAACACTAAGTCTTACCAAAATAGCCGAAGCAACTAATAGACCGGATAAAATAATAGGAATGCATTTTCTTAATCCGGTACCTAAAATACCGCTTGTCGAATTAGTAAAATGTTTATATACCTCAGACAAAACAGTCGAAATAGTAAAAACTTTTGCAGCTCGTATCGGCAAAACTCCGGTTGAAGTTTATGAATATCCCGGATTTGTAACTACTAGAGCAATTGTTCCGCTTTTAAATGAAGCTATGTACATTTTACTTGAAGGTGTTGCAACCGCAAAAGATATCGATACGGCAATGAAACTCGGTTACAATTTTCAGTATGGTCCATTGGAAATGGCAGATATGATGGGATTAGATGAGGTACTTGCATGGATGGAAACTCTCTGGAAAACTTTAGGTGAAGCTCGCTACAGAGCATGCCCTATTTTGCGAAAGTTAGTCAGAGAAAGAAGACTAGGTAAAAAGACAGGTGAAGGTTTTTATAAATACGATGAAAATGGAAAGATTATTTATGACTAGTACGTTTGCCGTATGATTGCAAATCTGCCGGAATACGTCTTTAAATATTGCATATTCGCAATGTTGAATATCAAAAATCAAATTGTTTAATTTTTTCTAAATAAATAGGATTCTTAAAATATTATGAGAGTATTAGTACTTAATTGTGGTAGTTCTTCAATAAAATATCAATTTATAGATACAACCGAAAAAACAGCACTGGCAAAAGGAGTTGTTGAAAGAATAGGAATGAGTAGTGCTGTATTAACTCATTCGAAGTATAACGGGGATGAGATAAAAATAGTAGGTGAAATATTAGATCATCAAATTGCAATAGAATATGTGCTCGGGGTTATGCTGAGTAAAAATCACGGTGTAATAGATGATAAAGAAGACATAGATGCCGTTGGGCATAGGGTTGTGCACGGTGGTGAGACGTTCAGCGATTCCGTATTGATTACCGATGAAGTCATAAAAGTTTTACAAGATAATATCGAACTGGCTCCGCTTCATAATCCTCCTAATATCAAAGGGATTCAAGCGGTTAAAAGAACTATTCCTAATGTACCTCAGTGTGCTGTGTTCGATACCGCTTTCCATGTGAAAATGCCGCCGAAAGCGTATTTATATGGAATTCCTTACGAACTTTATAAAAAATATCAGATAAGAAGATACGGCTTCCACGGCACTTCTCACATGTTTGTTTCTAATAAAGCTGCCGAATTTTTAGGAAAAGATATAAAAGAATTGAAACTTATAACGGCTCACCTCGGAAACGGTTGTAGTATGGCTGCAATCAAGAACGGTAATTCCATTGACACTACTATGGGTTTTACGCCGCTTGAAGGATTATTGATGGGAACCAGAAGTGGTGATATCGATCCATCCGTTATTCTCTATATTATGGGTAAAGAAGGACTTTCTTTAAGCGAAGCAAATACCCTTCTTAACAAGCATAGCGGACTAATCGGATTGAGCGGAGAAAGCAGCGATATGCGGGAAATTATAAAAGCGGTTAATGAAGGTCAGAAACGGGCTAAATTTGCATTTGATGTTTTCGTTTATCGAATCAAAAAATACGTGGGAGCTTATGCATCTGCTATGGGTGGTGTGGATGGTTTAGTATTTACAGGCGGAATCGGTGAAAATTCTCCGGAAGTAAGAGCCGAAGTTTGCAAAGATATGGAGTTTTTGGGTATAGAACTGGATGAAGAAAAAAATAATAATATAGAATTACTTATTTCAACTGAATCTTCTAAAGTTAAAGTTTTACGTATTCCTACCAATGAAGAACTCTTAATTGCACTGGATACAAGTAAAATAGTTGAAAGGGTGCTTAAAAATCCCAATAAGGTGTGATTGACAAATACATAATAAAAATTTAATTTTATTTTTGTTGACCCATTAAAATGTTTTAAATGCATTTCTCACTTGGCGTAAAATTAATAATTAAGGAATTATAAATGAAATGTATCTAAAAAAGATTATTTTCAGGTTTTCGAATTATAGCTATCAACAAAATCAATGCATTTTCGTAATAAAAATACCTTTTTAGAGGTCTCACATAAATACACTTATCATTTTTTTTCATAATGTTTTAAAAATTATTCATATATTTATTTACTTAAAACTACTTAAAAGACACAATTTGGTAAAAACATCTCCAATTCCATTTTAAATAAAGTTGCATGAAGAATCAAATTGCATGATTTTTAGGACGGATTTAATTAATTATTAACTAAAAGAGGATAGTATGAAAAACTATTTCAATAAATTAGCGGCAATCATTTTAACCGTGCTTATTTCCACATCATTTATATTCGCTCAAAGCGGATATCATCTTCGATATAAAATGCAGACAGGAAAAACATATAGATACAAGGGTGTATCAACCTCAAAAGTTACTCAGGAAGTAATGGGCAGAGAGATGACAATCAATACTAACGTTAACAGTGTAGACAGAATTACCGTCAAGAATCAGTCGGAGAACGGTAATATGACTTTGATTGTATCTTATGATTCAATTAAAATACATTCATCTAATCCGGTGAAAGATACAACTATTTTCTTAAAGGATCTTATCGGCAAACGTATTAAGATGGACTTAACTAATTTAGGCGTTGTAAAAAATAAAATGATGCTTGATACCATTAAAAATAATTCCCGACTTGTTCAATCTTTCAAAAATCAATCTTTTAATTTTATTCGGTTACCCGATAAAGAAGTGTATATAGGTAGTAAATGGCAGTCAACTAAAATTGATACTGTAAATAATCAGATGGGGAAAATAATAGTAAATTCCACATTCAATTACACATTAGCCGGTAAAGAAAAGAAGAATGGCAGGGATTGTTTGAAAATAACCTTTACTGTAAATACTAAATTAAACGGTAAGGGGAATTTGAGAGGAATGGATTTATATATTGAGGGTAAAGGAAAAGGAAGCGGATCGGCTGATTTTGATCCGAATGAAGGTGTTTTGGTTTTGCTAAATTCCAACTCCAATCATCAAATGACTATTACGGCAAGCGGTAACCGGAATATGATTATTCCTGTTACCCAATCAACAAAAACGGTTAAAACTCTTATATCCAATTAATGAAGAATTATAATTTATCTTTAAGCCGGTTGCAATTCCCAAACCGGCTTTTTATTTCCGTTCTGTTTATGTTTTTAACAATAATAAATTATTACAATGGGTGAGGCTATATAAAAAGGTTATTCCCCGGTTTACGCGTTGTAAATAGAAATAAAAATCGATGCTTTTTCACAAGGGAAGTATTTTTTAGAAGAGACTCATAGAAGTTGAATTATATTCTAATTGTTGATATGAAAATGAACCTATTTGAAAGAACTTTATTTAAATATCACGAACATATTTATACTCTCATGAGAATTGTGGCGGCAATATTATTTGCAAGCCATGGTGCACAAAAACTTTTCGGTA
>CBFDUR010000237.1:0-4300 GCA_965613005.1 uncultured Ignavibacteriales bacterium | reverse complement strand
TTTTTTTTGTAAAGAAATATTGAAAGAAAATAATATACACATAGACAGCATGACTGTATGGCTGTATGATTGTATGGAAGAAGGAGATTTTTATGCTTTTCAATCAATCATACATTCATACAAACATACTTTTTAAATTTCCGGGATATGTAAATGTTTATACCTTCCCTCTTTTTTTTGCGATTTACCGCGCTATGTATATTGATAAAAGTTGTAATATTATTCAGGCAGAATTATATTTGTTAATAAGTTTTTTGAGGACTATGGAAACACAAATTATTTTAAAAACCGACTTCCCTACTTTAGAACTTGTTAAACGAGGAAAAGTAAGGGATATTTATGATGTAGGTGAATATTTCTTAATTGTATCTACGGACCGATTGTCTGCCTTTGATGTAATTATGGCACAAGGAATTCCATATAAGGGGAAAGTATTGAATAAGATTTCTGAATTCTGGTTTAATTTTTCCAAAGACATCATAACAAATCATCTAATCAGTACTAATCTAAAAGATTTTCCTCCTGAGTGCCGGAAATACGCTGATGAGCTTGAAAAAAGATCAATGCTGGTAAAAAAGGCTGAAGTGATTCCAATTGAATGTATAGTCCGTGGATATCTTTCAGGCTCCGGTTGGAATGATTATAACAAAACAGGTAAAATATCAGGAATTGAATTACCTTCAGAGTTTGTAGAATCTGAAAAATTAGAAAATCCTGTCTTTACTCCTTCCACCAAAGCAGAGATTGGACTTCACGACCAAAATATATCATTTTCCGATGCGGAAAAGATAACGAATCGAATAAATTTGGAAAAAATGGAGAATGCCGCCATAGAAGTGTATAAAGCAGCCTCAGATTATGCATTATCAAAGGGAATTATCATTGCAGACACTAAAATGGAATTCGGGTTATTGGAAGATAGCATTATTCTTGTCGATGAATTACTAACTCCGGATTCTTCCCGTTTTTGGCCTGTCGCTTTGTATAATAAAGGTAAAATACAGGAAAGTTATGATAAACAGTTTGTGAGAAATTATTTGTTATCAATTAATTTTAATAAGCAGTCTCCGCCACCTATATTGCCTGAAGAAATTATTCAAAAAACAAGCGAAAAATACTTGGAAGTTTTGTTTAAGTTGACGGGTGAAAAGCTAGAATAAATGGTTCCCGGACAAATTAAAGTTTTAGATAAAAAAGTATTTTTGCTTAAATGGGATAACGGAAGTGAATTAAAATAAGTTTACGAAAATTAAGGAAATATTGCCCGTGTGCTTCTTGTGTTAAGGATCGTGATAATTAAAGTAAAACTTTTACACTTTTGTTTCCTGAAAATCAAACAACCGTAGTGAATATTAGTATGGTTGAAAAATATGCAATACAGATTATATGGAAAGATGGACTCAGTACCGGAATTTACGAATACTCTCATCTTCGTCGGATAGCATAAATTTAATTTTTTGACAAGAGAATTATGGTTTTACCAAATCAACTTACCGTTTTACGAATTATACTATCACCGATCTTCCTTTTGCTTTTTCTTTCGGAGAGTCCTGTTTTGAAACAAATTTCATTGGTTGTATTCATTATTGCCGTGCTTACCGATTGGTATGATGGTTGGTTAGCCAGAAAATTTAACTATATTACAACTTGGGGTAAATTTTGGGACCCTCTGGCAGATAAGATTTTAACGTCTGTAGCCTTTATCGGATTTGTGATACTTCATATTATACCGCTTTGGATGGTTGTAATTATTATTTCAAGGGATATTATAGTTACCGGATTACGAGCTTATGCAGATTATAAGAGTAAAACATTTTCTACCAGTTATTATGCTAAATGGAAAACATTTATTCAGATGACTTTTTTATATTATTTATTAATAGTTTATGTCGCTGAATATATTCCACAGCTTTATTTGGGAAATGAAAAATATTTTGATATTTTGTTAAATAAGCAGTTCATTTTCTTTTTTACACTTTTTATAACAATAATTACATTACATTCAGGAATTTCATATCTTTATCAAAACAGATATTTAATTAAATCCCTATTTAAAAATGAAACTTAATTTTATCGAAAAATTTTTAGGTTCCGGATTTTATACCGGCTACATTCCTTTTGCCTCCGGTACTATGGCTAGTATTGCTGCTTTAATTATTTACTATATTCCAGGTTTTAATAATTATTATGTATTGATTCCCGCCATTATTATCTTTATTTTTTATGGTATTTATGTAGGGACAAAATTTGAGGCGATATACGGAAACGATCCTGCCGAATGTACTATAGACGAAGTTGTTGGGATGTGGATTACACTTTTATTCTTACCCAATAAGTTGATTATTTCTATATCGGCATTTATTATTTGGCGCGCTTTCGATATTATCAAACCTTACCCAGTTAAAAAACTTGAAAACTTGAAAGGCGGATTGGGGATAATGATGGATGATATACTTGCAGGTATTTACTCTTTGGCTTTTATTCAATTAATTTTGTTTATTTTTATCAAATAACATAAAATAATTTCTTAGTAGAGAGATTTATGAATGCTCATATAATTACAATTGGAGATGAAATTTTAATCGGACAAATACTTAATACCAATGCTGCTTATATTGGTCGGCAGTTATCCGATATTCAAATTGATGTTCAAAAAACTTCTGTTGTTCCTGATAACGAAGAAATGATAATGCAGGAATTTAAGGACTGCTTGGATAAAAACGATTTGGTTGTTGTTACCGGCGGTTTAGGACCGACTCATGACGATGTAACGAGGGAATGTGTAGTAAAATTTTTTCATACCGAATTGGTCAAAGACAAAGAAGTGCTTGAAGATATAAAAATCCTGTTAAAAAAACGAAGTTTAAAAATGACCAAAGTTAACGAAAATCAAGCACTTGTTCCTAAAGTTGCTGTTGCAATAAATAATCATTTGGGAACAGCACCGGGAATGTGGATTGAAAAAGATGGTAAAATTTTTATTGTGATGCCCGGTGTACCTTATGAAATGCAAGCAATGATGAAATTATTTGTAATTCCTAAGCTGGAAGAGAAGGTTAAAAACCGGGAATTTATAGTCAAGCGTGATACCTTACAATCTACCGGAATACCTGAATCAGTGCTTTATGAAAAACTTGGTGATTTAGATAAATTATTAAACGGAGCAAAACTGGCGTTTTTACCGAATCAATATGGTGTTAAATTGCGTATTACCGCAACTGCCGAAAATGAAGAGTTGGCTCAGAATAAAATTACTGAAGTTGAACAAAAAATTAGAAGTTTAGTGGGAAGGTTTATTTTCAGCCGAGAAGAAGAATCGCTCGAACAGGTCATTGCCAGATTATTAATAGAAAGAGGTTTAACAATTGCCGTTGCAGAGTCTTGTACCGGCGGTAATATGTCGAACATACTTACAAATATTAACGGTAGTAGTGTTTATTTCGAAAGAGGTATTGTTTCTTACAGTAACGCTTCCAAAGTTGAAATTTTAAATGTGAATGAGGATATAATTGCAGAATATGGGGTAGTTAGTTTGGAAGTCGCCAGACAAATGGCTGAAGGGGTAAAGGCAATAAGTGGAACTGACCTTGGGCTGTCGGTTACGGGTATCATGGGACCAACCGGTGCTACAACTGATAAACCTGTCGGGCTGGTTTTTATCGGAATTTGTGATGATAAAGTTTGTACCGCTAAAAAATTTATGTTCGGTGATGACAGAATTATAAATAAACAAAGGACAACCCAAGCTGCACTGGATATGGTGAGGAGATTTTTATTAGGTATATCTTTAGATGACTAGGCTTTTTGTTGCTCTTAATATTCCGGAAGAAATTAAAAAACAAATTTTCGGTCACCGAATTTTTAAAATCGATGTTAGATTTAGCTGAAACAATTTTTGTAAACTGTTTTATTTTCGTATCATTTGCTGGTTTAATAGTCTGTTTTTTCTTTCCTATTTTGCCACCTTTATCCAAATTATCCTTAACATTATCCACTGCATTCCCTTAGCCCTCTATGCCTTAAATATTCGTTTATTTAAACCAAGAATCTGGAAAGTCCTTTTAGTTTTTCGATTAATTTTTGATATTATTGGACATTCCTTCGCCATAAACTATCTGGCTGGATTCTACCATGACAGCCTCAAAATATTTGCCATTATTTTATTTTCCTCTATTTCTATCTATCTCCCCTCCTATTGGGCGTGTTATAAATACGCGTTCTTTACTGCTTCACCAACTGCTGATGAGAGTGAGAGGAAAACTGATAGAGACTAAAAGTTGCAGAGAATTTTGCTTTTGAT
>CBFDUR010000236.1:0-4316 GCA_965613005.1 uncultured Ignavibacteriales bacterium | reverse complement strand
ATTTGTCAGGTTACCATGTTTTCTCCGAAACCAACCGCGAGCATCAAATCAATGCTAAAAGATATCAGGCAGCACTCGACAAAATGAGGATTTATAAATAGGCTTTTCCAGTCTGTTAAAAATGAAATGTTTACCTAAAGGGTATTGTTGCGATATTCAGGTTTGGTTATTTCCTATGTTTTATGCGAAAGCTTTTGCCGGATCCCACTGGTAAGGGAAATTCCTGATTTTGATATTACATATCTGGATTATATGCATAATATTCTTTGGTTTTGTTTTAAAAGAGATTGCTTGCGTGAGCTGTTTAAAAAGGTGGAGAAGTGATGGGCCGGATGGAAGCATAAAAAAGGTCGCATCCTGATGAATGCGACCTGCGAACGACAAGCTGCAATAAAAATTATACAAGTCCCTGGGCAAGCATAGCATCGGCAACTTTTACAAATCCGCCAATGTTAGCACCCTCAACATAATTTACCCAATCGCCTTCGGTACCATATTTGACACAGGTAGCGTGGATGTCTTTCATAATTTGATGGAGGCGGCTGTCCACTTCTTCGCGTGTCCAGCTCAGACGCAGGGAATTTTGGCTCATTTCGAGGCCTGAAACGGCGACTCCGCCGGCATTGGCTGCTTTGCCGGGAGCAAAGAGTATCTTATGCTCATGAAAGACCAAAACTGCCTCCGGTGTGGAAGGCATGTTGGCACCTTCGCTTACTGCAATACAACCGTTGGCCACCAGTCTGCGGGCATCCTCTTCACTCACTTCATTTTGCGTGGCACAAGGCATGGCCACATCGCATTTTACACCCCACGGACATTCGCCGGCATGATACTCAACACCATATTTGTCAGCATATTCTTTGATACGGCCGCGTTTTACATTTTTCAGATTAAGGACGAAAGCCAGCTTTTCGGTATCAATACCATCGGGGTCGTGGATGTATCCGGAGGAGTCGGACAAGGTAACCACTTTTCCGCCCAGCTCAGTCACTTTTTGTGTAGCATATTGAGCAACGTTGCCTGATCCGGAAACTACGACAGTTTTGCCTTCGAAAGTTTCTCCTTTGGTGGCCAGCATTTCGTTGGCAAAGTAAGTGGCGCCATATCCGGTGGCTTCGGGACGAATCAAAGAGCCTCCCCATTCAAGGCCTTTGCCTGTGAGAACACCTGTAAATTGATTTCGCAACCTCTTGTACTGTCCAAAGAGAAAGCCTATTTCACGACCGCCAACGCCAATATCACCTGCGGGGACATCGGTGTCAGGCCCTATATGACGTTGTAATTCAGTCATAAAACTTTGACAGAAACGCATAACTTCGTTATCACTTTTACCTTTAGGACCAAAATCCGAACCTCCTTTTCCACCCCCCATCGGCAGAGTTGTTAAACTGTTTTTAAACACTTGTTCAAACGCTAAAAATTTTAAGATTCCTAAATTTACCGAAGGGTGAAATCGTAAGCCTCCTTTATAAGGTCCGATTGCACTATTCATTTCAATTCTAAAACCGCGATTAACTTGAATTTCACCCTGATCATCCATCCACGGTACACGAAATATTATAATCCGTTCCGGTTCTGTAATCCTTTCAAGTATTTTCGCCGAACGATATTCATGATGACGTTTCAAAACTACATCAAGCGATTCCAACATTTCTTCAACGGCTTGATGAAACTCAATTTCAGTTGGGTTTTTTGTCTTTACTTCTTCTATTATTTTTTCAGTGTAATCCAGCATAAATATCTCTCAATTAGTTTGTATTGATGATTATTATTTTATTTGAAATCAGGTATGATTGAAAAACAACCGGTTTGGAATAATTTTTAGGTTTTAGTAATTGAGGAAAATTTTTCGACAGTCTATTCAAAAAATATCTACTGAGACACAAATATCTTGCTTTATTTTGCCCGCAAATAGAAAGTCCGAAATGTTTTTTCATCGAACATTTTTTACAGTATTTAACTGAGAGATTCAGGGTTCGTTCTAAAAAGGTCATTCCCATAAAATCTTCCCTTAATTTATTGGAAAACATGTTTTTAAATAACCTTGAATTTGTAAAAAATTATCACTCTCTATTTGCATGAGAACAAGTTTCATACGAATGATAATATGAGTATCCGGACTTTTTAGTTCGAACTCATCTTGATTTTTAGAATTAAGATAGAGACTAATCATACCAATCTTAATCTCCATAAATGAAAGAGTCAACTGTTTTATGTATTTTCTCTTTCGGATTTTTAATTTTACATTAGTTAAAATTAGTAATTTTTTAACTTAAAAACTTAAAAAACGGATAGTAACTTTTTGAGAGAAAATAAGTTGGGAAAATTAATTTTATATTAGATAAACGTTAAAAGTTATAGATTATGAAGGGCTTTTTACCTTATTCATTAATAAATTAAGTTAAAAAACCGTTTTTAATTCAAATAGTATATTTACACTTTATTTGCTACGTTTGTAGTAAAAATCTTTATAGTAGAAAATTCGGAGGAGGCATTAAATGTCGAAACAATTAGTAAAAGAAAAAATTCAACAGGCAGTTGACATATTAAATGAAAAGGATATCGAGCTTTGGATGACTTTTGTAAGAGAAAGCGGAAATATAAAAGACCCTGCTTTAGATATAATATCGGAAACAGGCTGCACTTGGCAATCCGCATTAATGATAAATAAAGATTCAGAAACAACCGCAATAGTAGGCTCTTCGGAAGTAGAAAATTTTGAAACTTCGAAAATTTATCGGAATGTAATAGGATATCTAAAATCAATCAGAGAATCATTATTAGAATATCTGAAGAAAAAAAATCCGAGAAGGATCGCAATTAATTATTCAAAAAATTCAAATCTAGCGGATGGATTGACTCACGGCATGTATTTAATTCTTCTTGAGCATTTAAAAGATACCGATTTTGTAAACAGACTGACTTCTTCGGAGGAAATTATTTCAGCTTTAAGAGGCAGAAAATCCAACACCGAACTAAAAATAATGAAAGAGGCAATCTCAAAAACATTGGAGATCTTCGATGAAGTAAGCTCTTTCATTAAGCCCGGTAAATCCGAACTGGAAATTGCCGGTTTTCTAAAAAAACTCACAAAAGAACGCTGTTATGGATTTGCATGGGAAGAAGATCATTGCCCCGCTGTTTTTACAGGTCCCGAAGCAAAAAGCGCTCATGCCGCTCCTACAAATAGAAAAGTTGAAAAAGGACATCTGGTTAATATTGACTTTGGAATTAGATATAAAGGTTATTGTTCCGACCTCCAAAGAACTTGGTATGTATTAAAGGATGATGAAATAAAAGCTCCGGAACCGGTTCAGAATGGATTTGTTGTAATACGCGATGCAATTCTGAAAGTCGTAGATAATTTGAAACCCGGAATACAAGGTTGCCGGATGGACGATATCGCCAGAGAGTATATTATTAATCACGGTTATGAGGAATTTCCTCATGGTTTAGGACATCAAGTGGGGAAAGAAGCACATGACGGCGGTGCAGGTTTATTACCGCGCTGGGAAAAATATGGTAATACTCCTTTTATGAAAATCGAAGAATCACAAATCTTTACTATAGAACCAAGATTATATATAGAAGGAGCCGGAACATCAACATTGGAAGAGGAGGTTTTAATAACTAAAGATGGTTGTGAATTCCTGTCGAAACCGCAGACAGAATTAATGTTGATAAAAAGTTGAACACATATATCAACTAATCGGTCAATTTCAAACAAATTAAAACTTACAGTCTTTTTTATATGCTTTTTGTAGTAAATCCAAAAATTCATTAAAGTCGATTGGAGTAGCTCCGAACATCTTTAAATGTTCCGTCATGTATTGAACATCGAGAAGGACGAATTCATTTTCTTTTAAATGTAATATAAGATTTATAAGCGCTGTCTTTGATGCTTGACTGACTTTTGAGAACATCGATTCACCGAAAAAAGCGCTTTTGTAAGTTATACCATAAAGTCCTCCTACAAGTTTATTTTCAAGCCATGTTTCAACCGTATGAACATATCCCATATTTTTCAAATATGCATCAATCAATTCCGATGAAATCCAAGTCCTTTTTCTATCTGAACATCCTTTAACCACCGCTAGAAAATCATAATCGAACCTAATTTCAAAATTGGATTTTTCAATAAATTTTCTTAATGAACGCGGATAGTTATAATTATCTAAAGGAATAATTGTTCTAATGTCCGGCATGTACCATTTAATCTCACCGGTAATTTCATCCGCCATTGGGAAAGCACCGTTTGCATAAAGGTGTATCATATTTTGAGGCTGTAATAATTCCCTGCTATCGTAATTTTTTTG
>CBFDUR010000235.1:0-4324 GCA_965613005.1 uncultured Ignavibacteriales bacterium | reverse complement strand
TTTAATCCGGTTAGTG
The DNA here is from genome assembly GCA_965613005.1 of uncultured Ignavibacteriales bacterium. Taxonomy (GTDB): domain Bacteria; phylum Bacteroidota; class Ignavibacteria; order Ignavibacteriales; family Ignavibacteriaceae; genus CAVVVS01. The sequence continues at coordinate 4,308 of CBFDUR010000235.1, read as the reverse complement.
CACTAAATAGTTTTTCTCTCTTTTTTATTGTTGACAATCAATCGATTTTCAAAAACAATTTATATTATTGTTAAAATGATACTTTCATATTAACGAAATTTCCAATGTTAGACAATAACTATTTTGTGGAAACTCTATTTTATTTAGTGGACTCTTGTTTATGAATAAATTCTTACGTAGTTGACAGAGCCAACATTGCTGCAGCATTAATTTGAATTTAAATCATGGGAATCTATAAATTGAAAAAACACATCGAACTTACCAAAATTTATTTACAAAAATAATCCGAAAGATTTATGTAAAAGATTCTTTTAATCGTCTGGCAACGGAAATAAAAAATCCTATTACTATTATTAAAACTCCCGCCCATACTAGATTAATAAACGGTTTAGTACTAGCTGATATAGTAAGGACTTCTTTCGGTTTAACCGTTGTTTCTTTAGCGCTTTCGAGATGAGAAATTACGAAGTCTGCTTTCTTAGTAGAAGGATCAATTTTCTTAAGTATAATTTTCAAATTAGCACTTTTTATTTCAACAGGAACAAAATCGATCTTTCGTCCTTCCTTTTTCATAATAATACTAACGTTATAAGTTTTACCGTCTTTTTGAACGATAAGTTTTGCGCCCATTTTAAAATTACCGCCGTTTGTCATAACGCCTGTATTTGGAGCGATAAATTTTTTATATGTAATTTCAGAACCGTCATAATTTGTCTTTTCACCTAAGGCAAGAGCGGCATTATGTCCTTGAGTATTGTTTGAAGTTCCGTTATCGTAACCAAGAGGTGAAACATAAAAGTCAGTTGTTAACATATTAAGTATAGCCGGTTCTCTCATAATACTGTTATTATAATTGCTTATGTACATTACCGGTTTAACTATATGTTCGCTATTTCCTTTCTTGAGTTCTATGTTAAAAGCATACTTGGTATTATTATCAATTGGTGTATAGCCGGTAAATGTTAACTGATAACCAAATGCTTCTTGAGGTTTTCCTTTGACTAAATCGAGGTCTTTTTCATTGCTGTACACTTCCGAACCAATAACACCTAGAATAAATAAAGCCATACCTATGTGAGCAATATAAGCTCCAAGCTTTTTCTTATTACCTTTCATAATTTTAAAAGCAATTCCGAGATTTACAAAGAATGCAAACGCAGCCGATAGTATAAGTAATATCATCAGTATATCCGTGATGCCTGCAAAAATTATAATTAATGCCGATGCAATAATTGTTTCGGCAATAGGAAAGATAGATCTTTTTACTATATCTTTTCCCTTCGTAAATTTCCACTCTAAAAGAAGACTGAACCCATTAAGAAAGCCGATTATAATTATAATCGGCAAATTCATTTCATCATAAAATGCAGTTGTTACCGAAGTACCGAAGATTGGAGCGGAAGTACCGACGAGAATTATTAAAGCGGAAGCACAAAGTGCTATTGTGGCTGTGAATAATGCCAATTCTTTTGAAAATAATCCTTCTTCCGGCAGCGTTATTTTGTTCAAATCTTTCCATCTGTAAATGAAGGTACCGAACCCAATTAAAAGGAATATGCCCACGAAAATTATTAAAAACAGATAAACCATCATGCCGGGATTAACAAAAGAATGTACCGATGCATTACCTAAAACACCGCTTCTTGTAAGAAATGTACTATAAAGAACAAAAATATAAATCATGATTGATAAAATAAGATTAGTTTTTACGTATCTTCCCGGACCGCCGGTTTTCTTTTGACTTTTTCTTTGAACCAACATTGTATGGATAGCGGCAACGCTGATAATCCATGGAATTAAACTTGAATTTTCAACAGGATCCCAACCCCAGTATCCGCCCCATCCAAGCACTTCATAAGCCCAATAACCTCCCACCATTACGCCTAATATCAAAACTCCAGCTACCGCAAGTACCCAAGGGAATGATTGTTTAACCCACTGCCGATAGTCGTTTTTCATCATTGCTGCCATCGCAAATGCAAATGGAACCGCTGACAATGAAAAACCGGAAAATAAAATTGGTGGATGTATTTGCATCCAAAAATTGGTTAATTCCGGATTTAAACCATTCCCGTTTATTATGAATTCCCTTACAGGAATTTCTGCAGATAAGAGTACCGCATATAATTGAGGTCCCATCTTAACAAATTCTTTTCCCGATGTTCCATTGCCGTAAAGATAGTTTTGTAAAAATGGCATGTGAATAAAATTAGGATTGATACTTTTTGCGCTGATAAAAGTCGGTACAGCCCAAATATAAGCGAAAGGATTCTTAAATATCGGTGAAACCATAATAAGTAAAAATGTAGTTGAAAGAGTGAACACTGCCATAACCCTGGGTTCGAGATCACCTCTTTTTGAAGAATAAGATTGTAAAAATAATCCGACTATTACCGTTAATAAAAGCCAAAGCATAAAGCTGCCTTGTTGACCCGCCCAAAATGCAGCCATTAAAATTCCTTTAGATAGTTCGTTACTGCTATAACTATAAATATATTCATATTGATATTGATGAGTTAATATCAGGTACTCTAGTAATACTGCGGAAGTAATTACTAATAATACCATTGTATGGTAAGCGATTCTGGCATAATTAAGAACATTCTTATAACCCCGGTAATTGAAATAATACATTACCATTGTTATTATACTACTTACCAGTGCAAGTGTTAATAAAATTGAACCTATCATTACTGCCTCATGTAATCAAATTAAAAAGGGTTGGTTATTAATAAATTGAATATATTTTGAATATTAATGCTTTTATCGATTCGATATTTGTCAAGTTTCGTTCGGTGTATATCCGATTTTTCTATGTTACTTTGAATAATTAGTTCTCCATAATAAGTCATTCTTTTTAGACACACCTCACATCGGTAGTGAGCGGGAAGTTTAAAAATTTAGAATTCAAAGGATTACAAAAGTAATTTTTTACTTTCATTCTGAGAAGGGGCGCAACGAAGATCCTTTAGAAAATAGGCTCTTCGCTTTCCGCCTTAGACGGACAGGTAGTTCAGAATGATAATTCCTTGTTTTTCGAGCAATCTCATTTTGTTGAAACTATATTTTAGAAATTTTGATTTTATATAGAGAAATCAATTATAATTTAGTTGCTTTTACATTCTGACTTTCATACTTACTCGGACATTTCGTAAGAATGTTTTTTGCATGAAAATATCCGTCTTTATATTGCCCCGTAACAACTACGCTGCTGGCAGATTTAAAATTATTAGGTATCATTCCGTTGAGCACAACTTTCATTACATTATTGTGTTCATCCTTCATATAAAAAGTAAACGTTCCGTCTTGTTTATTAATTACATAATTTCTATCTCTAATCCAACTACCCATAGCTTTTACAATTTTATTTTCCTTTTTAACAACTGCAAAGTTATTCTCGTATTTAATATTACTTTGAGTAAATAAATAACTCATAATGCCCAAAAAGACAACAATTATAAAGGTACCGAATATATATTTATTTTTCATGTTTTTCTCCGTTAATTTCCTTTTCAATATATTTAATTCTTTTATCGATATTGTATAGATATAAAAAGATACCGGTCCATACAATTAGGACAATTATCAGTACAAGATAAATTGAATTATGATTTAAGAAGTTATAAAGTCCTTGCAATTTTAACCTCTGTTATTTTGTTTATTAATTCTGTCTCTATAAATAATTGATTTATATCCGATTCTCCACATCCAGAAATAAAGGATGGTAAATCCAATTAATGATAAGAAGAAGACCAAAAGCATATTGACATTCATTGTAAAACTCACAATAGGACCTGCATTAGGACTATCCAAAGAACCGGGATGTAATCCGTCCATAATTCTCGGCATAATAAAGATAAAGAACGGATAAAAAAGCAATGATGGAATAAACTGCCGACAGCGTGGCTCTTTTTTCCTCCGATTCTAAAGAAGACCTAAGTGCAAACCAAGCTCCATAGATAAGCAACAGAGCAAAAATACTGGTTTGACGCGGGTCCCAGCTCCAGAAAGAACCCCATGCAAATCTAGCCCAAATAGCACCGGTAATCGTTGCAAGAATTGTAAATATCATTCCTAACTGTGCAGCAGAATATGATTTGGCATCATCATCAAGATTTTTTTTCCTTAAATATTTGATGCTGTAAATGGTTGACATTAAAAAAGCTAAAACCGCCAGCCATGCAGACGGTACGTGGAAGAATATGATTTTGGCATTTTGTTTTAAACCGGGTATTAATGGAAATTCATACCATGTGTCCGGATGTGGTACAATCGGAAAAGCTATACCCGCAATCAAAACAAATGTGA
>CBFDUR010000234.1:0-4343 GCA_965613005.1 uncultured Ignavibacteriales bacterium | reverse complement strand
CCGGCAAATAAAAGTTTGGTGTGTTGCAGAAATGCACGCGGATGGGAAGGTGAAATTGAAAAGAAGTATTTGAAACCGGTTATTAAAAGTCCGAAAGAATCAAAAAAAATAATTATTGACCCGACAAAATTAAAATATAAAATATTCATTTGTAATAAAAGCAAAACCGAATTGAAGAAAGCAGGCGATGTAAAAACTTTAAAATATATTGAATGGGGAGAAAAGCAAAGAACACCGCAAAATAAAAAATGGATTGATGTGCCATCTGTTCAAGGTAGAAAATATTGGTGGTCAATTATAGCAAAATCGCCGGGTCCAATACTTTTACAAATGATTAATAACGATAGGTTTGCTGCATTTATTAACAAAACAAATGTACACGTTGACCATAATTTATTTGAATATTTAATTGAAGATGAAAATCGATTGAATACATTACAAAATTATTTGAACTCGTATGTATTCGCTTTAATAAAAGAAGTAAATAGCCGTGTAAATTTAGGTGACGGAGCAACTAAAACAGAAGGAGTTAAAAAAAATTCCCGATACTATTTTTTCAAGAAGAGTGTTATCCGCTGATAAGGAAGTAAAACAAAAAGACAGAAAAGAATTAGACACAGCAGTGCTTGAAGCGTTAGGGTTAGACCCAAAGGAATACTTGCCTCGAATTTATGAAGGAATAACAGAGCTTGTAAAAGAAAGGCTCGAACTTCCGAAAATGCGAAAAAAACAAAAAGCTCAAAATATTAAAATAGCTTATGATGAAATTAAAAAAGCAGTTTCAAAAGATATAATTCCAAACGGCATAAAACAGTTTCCCGAGGCATTTTATAAAGAAGGAAATTATCACGAACTTGATTTTACCGTTTTTTCTTCAAACGGGAAAAAACTTAGTTCCGAATCGTTCTTTAATAAATTTGAACTGAAAGATGATGCAGGTAAAACCATAATTGAAGTTGAAAATGAAATACAAGCCGAATTTATTGAGATATTAACAAGAAAGGAACTGTATCAAATAAAAATTCCTAATCATGAAAATGTAACCAAACAAATAATAGCTTCGTACAAACAATACGTAATTAATCTAAAAAATGATTTAGAACAAAACGCTCACGAAAAATTACACGATTGGCATCTTGCCGAAAAAATGGCGGAAGAGATTATTGATGAATGGATTTGAAACTCAACCGATTAAAGTTCCTGCAAAATAAGTCATTATAATGATTTGCTAATTCGACCGGAGGGAGAACCCCCTTAATATGTGCAATAACCATTCAAAGAATTCTGTGAAAAAGATTTCTCATCCAAAAAGCGAATTTTGCTGCAGGCATTCCCTTAGAAGAAATGACAGAACCCTTATTTTGCAGAGGCTCTAGTATAGAAGTGGGTGCCGTTATAATTTTACCGATTGTTATTTTAATTGAACGGATTGACTAAAAAATATTCTTAATTACCGGAAATCTCAGATTTTGGTATTATGAACTGTAAAAATATTTTACTACTATTCGAATCATTTTCCAATACCGTTTACTTGATATTCTTTATCTCCCACAACTTACAATATTTGGTGAATACATATAACGATGAAAATACCGCTAAGATTAAGCCTTGCATACCGTCTAGAAATCCCAGTTTTATAAAGTACATTTTTACAAATATCGAAATCGGACGTACAAGGATATCTAAAATAGAAAAACTTTTTCGGTTTTTATCCAGTTCATTTGCCGCCAGCGTTGTGTAATGATTAAATTTATCAAAGTAATGTTTAATTGAAGGATCGGTAAAATGATTTAAATCGTTTTTTAACTCTCCCACTCGACTATCTGCTATCAGATACTCGTGTACATCTTTATATACGAACTTAGCCTCGTTCTTGTTGAATAGCCTGATAACTCTAGCCGGGTACCAACCACTATGCTTTATCCACTTACCCAAAAAGTACGCTTTTCTTGCTACTGTATAAGCAGAATATTTAGGTGATTTATTCTTAAAAGATATTAGCTCCTTACTCAATTCATCCGATATCGATTCATCGGCATCAATCCATAAAACCCATTCATTGCCGGTTAGAGTAACGGCATATTCTTTCGTTTTAGCATACCCTTGCCATTCAACGACTTCATATTTAACAGATGGATATGACTTAACTTTTTCAAGTGTATTGTCACTTGTTGAACTATCAATGACGATTACAATCTCGTTAATGCAATCTAGTTGGCTTTCGATACATCTTTGAATATTGTGTTCTTCATTCTTTGCTATCATAATCGATGATATTTTAAATTGTTCAGTCAACTTGTTTCCCGGCTAATAATTCATTATAAAATTAATAACAATGATTTTTTACGTTCTAAAAATATAACTTCCCTTTATTTTCTCATATCAGATTAAATTATATAAAAGTGAATTTGGTTCTCCTGACATTCAATTATAATTATTTATGAATCTCTTCTAAAGAGATATTTGTTAATATTTACAATTCAAAACTTAAAAATGTTCTTTACGGATACCCAAGCTTTTTAAATTTAACTAATTCATCTTATAATTTTTTTCACTATTTTCAACGTCTTAATGTATAAAAATTTAATTATTAAAATAATACAAAATTTAAATTGGTAATAAAAGTGAAGAAGAAAGAATTGATTTCAAAACTTGCAAAAATAAAATTATTTGTCTCGGATGTGGACGGCGTTTTAACCGACGGAGGTTTATACTATAATGATAACGGACTTATAATGAAGAAATTCAATGTTAAAGACGGTATGGCTGTTCGTCTTCTTAAAGAAGCCGGAGTCGAAACAGCTATTATTTCGACAGATATTTCAAATATTATTGAAGCCAGAGCAAAGCGGCTTAAGATAAAATATCTTTATACCGGCTCGTGGGACAAGGAAGAAAAACTTAAACAAATATGTAGCGATTTAAAAATTTCCGCTAAAAACAGCGCTTTTATCGGTGATGACGTTAATGATATCGGCATTATTAATTATACCGGTCAGAACCGATGTTCGAAATATAAAAGGAGATGCGATGTATTCAGCCCAATTAATTGACGCGGCAAATGAAATAATCAAAATGGTTGATTATGTATGCACTAAAAAAGGCGGTGAAGGTGTATTCAGAGAATTCACAGATTTAATAATTGCCGCCAAAAATGAGGTTTAAATTAAAACATTTAAACTTTATAACCCTGACGGAAAATTTTTTATTGGATGAAAATCCCTCTATAAGGTTCTATCATTTTAATTCCCAATACTTTTAATTAATCAATACCGCAATTTTTCAATTAAGTTAAGCATATCTTGCGGCAATTCGGAATCGAAACGCATAAATTCTTTTTTATGAGGATGAAGAAAGCCAATAGTTTTAGCATGCAGTGCTTGACGCTGCATTATTTTGAATAAATTATCAACTCTTGTTTTCATTTTAGGCAATGCAGAACCACATACGATTTTTTTCCCGCCGTAAACAGAATCGCTAAATACCGGATGATGTATGCTTGATAAATGAACTCTAATTTGGTGGGTTCTTCCCGTTTTTAAATTTACACGTACAAGCGAAGTGAATTCAAATTCCTCGATAACTTCATAAATAGTGTAAGCATATTTACCTTTTGTATCGCTAACTATAAACTTTTTCCTATCGGACTCACTTCGAGATATATTTTTAATTATTTGACCGGAATTATCTTTAAATATGCCCCAACAAACCGCCCAATATTCTCGTTCAATTGTATGCTTAGCAAATTGCTCGGCTAATTTTGCGTGTGTCCAATCATCCTTTGCAATTAATAATAAACCGCTCGTATCTTTGTCTAAACGATGAACAATCCCCGGTCTACCCGGTTCATTAACTTCACTTAATTGTTTCGTATGGAAAAGAAGCGCATTTACAAGCGTTCCCGTATAATTTCCGCATGCGGGATGAACTACTATACCGGCATCTTTATTTACTACAAGTAAAAATTCATCTTCATAAATAATATTTAAAGGAATATTTTCTGGAATTAATTCGGTTTCTTGTGGTGGATAGGGGAGTTCTACGGTTATTACATCAAATGGTTTTACTTTATAACTTGGTTTTACGGTTTTTTTATTAACTAAGATATTGCCATCGTTGGCTGCTATTTGTAGTTTGTTTCTGGTGGCATTAGGAATTCTAACCATCAAAAACTTATCAATTCGTAAAAATTCTTGTCCTTTATCGGCTGTAAATTTGTAATGCTCAAAAAGTGTTTGGTTTTCATCCTTATCAAATATATTTTCTTTGTCTTTTTTGCGGTCATTGTTGCCCGTTCTGTTTGCTTTCGCACAATGTTCAAAACCTTCAATTTCTACCAGTTT
>CBFDUR010000233.1:0-4372 GCA_965613005.1 uncultured Ignavibacteriales bacterium | reverse complement strand
ACTCCATGAAATCACTTGCAGAAGTGCTGAGTGACAATAATCGCACGCTGCTTAAAATCATTGCTGAAGAACAACCAGAAACAATAAAAGAACTGGCAAAAATTTCAGGCCGGCAACCGTCTAATCTGGGGCGCACACTCAAAACCTTTGAGCGCTATGGATTTATAAAAATAGAAAAAAATGCATAAAAGCATTATTAGCAATATCTGATATTAAACAGGAAAATAATTTAATAAATATTTTAAAACAAGAAAATGCAGAAGAAAAAGTTGATTATTTAATTGAAAATTTAATAGAAACTAAAGGTATTGAAGATACTTATAAAAAATCTATAAATAAAATTGTCAGTGATCTTTTACCTGTAATTTATAAATAAGATTCTATGCATCTGTGAGAGCTGCAACACCAGGCAATTCTTTACCTTCGAGAAATTCAAGCGATGCACCGCCTCCGGTTGAAACATGCGAAATTTTATCTTTCAAACCGGCTTTACTAATTGCAGACGCCGAATCGCCACCTCCGACAATGGTTATTGCTCCTTTTGAAGTCGCTTCCGCAAGGGCTTGAGCTATTGCATTTGTTCCCTTTGCAAAGTTATTCATTTCAAAAACCCCCATTGGACCATTCCAAACGATCGTTTTTGCTTTCAATAATTCATCACTGAATAATTTAATCGTCTTCGGTCCAATATCCAAGCCCATTTTATCGGGAGGAATATCGTCAACACTTACAATTTCTGAGGGAGAATCGTTCTTAAATTCTTCGACTATAACTACATCGACAGGCATAAAGAATTTCATTTGGGAAATTTCCAATTTTTTCAGAATTTCCTTAGCGAGGTTGATCTTTTCCGTTTCTAATAATGACTTGCCTATTTCCTTTCCTTGAGCTTTAAAGAAAGTATAAGCCATTCCTCCGCCTATAATCAAGCTATCAACCTTATTCATTAAATTAAGAATAACATCTATTTTACCCGAAATTTTTGCACCTCCTAAAATGGCACAAAAAGGCCTTTTTGGATTTGAGATAGCACCGCCAAGATAATCAAGTTCCTTTTGCATAAGGTAACCGGCTGCACATTTATCAATAAACTTTGTTACACCTTCAGTAGAAGCATGCGCTCTATGTGCGCTTCCAAAAGCATCGTTCACGTAAACATCTCCAAGTGAAGCTAATTTTTTTGCAAACTCACTATCATTTTTCTCTTCTTCTTCATGGAAACGCACATTTTCTAATAAAATAATTTCTCCTGTTTCCATATTCCGGACTAGATTTTCGACCTCTTCACCGATACAGTCGGGAGCTAATTTAACTTCTTTACCGAGAAGATCGCTTAACCTTTCCGCAACCGGTTTTAAACTGAGTTCCTGATTTACCTTTCCTTTCGGTCTGCCTAAATGGCTCATTAAAATAGCTTTTCCTCCTTCGGAGATTATTTTTCTTATCGTCGGTAATGATGATACTATACGTCTATCATCCGTTATTTTATGATTTTCATCCTGCGGTACATTAAAATCAACCCGGACAAGTACCCTTTTATTTTTCAGCTCTAATTGATCGAGCGATAGTTTTTTCATTTTAATAAGTCCTTTTACGAATTCAATTGTAATTTAGTAATGAAGGCCATGCAAAATTTATAATTAATTACGCCGGTAATGACAATGGAAACGACAAAAACATACTTCGCATTCCACTGCTAAATTAAAAGCAGATAAAACAAGAGACGAAACTTAGAGCTTCGTCTTTATTTACAAAATAATTTATTACTTAGAGATTTTTTTCAATAAATCGACTACTCTGCATGAATATCCCCATTCATTGTCATACCATCCAACGACTTTCACAAAGTTACCATTTACCATAGTAGAAAGCGCATCAAAAATAGTAGAATGCGAATTACCGATAATATCCGCAGAGACCAACGGTTCTTCAGAATATTCCATTATACCTTTCAGTGAACCGGTAGCGGCGGCTTTCATTGCAGAATTAACTTCTTCAACTGTAACTTCTTTTTTCACTATGGCAACCAAATCGGTGATAGAACCATCGGGAGTAGGTACACGAATAGCAAAACCATCTAGTTTACCGTTTAATTCCGGTATAATTTTACCAACTGTTTTCGCTGCGCCGGTCGTTGTAGGGATAATTGATACCGCTGCAGATCTGGCTCTTCGAAGATCTTTATGAGGTAAATCCAATAATCTTTGATCATTTGTATAAGAATGTACCGTTGTCATAAATCCCTTTTCTATTCCGAAAGTATCATTAAGTACCTTTACCATCGGCGCCAAACAGTTTGTTGTACAAGAAGCATTCGAAAGGACTTTATCTTCGTCTTTCAACACTTCTTCATTAACTCCCAAAACTATTGTAGCATCAATTTCACCTTTTGCCGGAACCGTTAATATAACTTTATTTGCACCGGCTTCAATATGTTTCATGCACGCATCTTTTGTTCGGAAAACACCGGTAGATTCAATAACTATATCAGCACCGACATCTTTCCATTTTAGATTTGCAGGATCTTTTTCTGCGGTAATTTTTATACGCTCACCATTAACAATTAAATAATTTCCATCTACTTTTACTTCGCCATTAAATCTGCGATGTACCGAATCATATTTCAATAAATGAGCTAAAGTTTTTGCGTCTGTCAAATCATTTATTCCGACAAATTCTATATCACCAAGCTCCAAGCTTCTTCTGAAGACTAATCTTCCTATTCTCCCAAATCCGTTTATTCCTACTTTCACTGCCATATATTATCTCCTTTATAATAATTTACTTACTTATTAAATATTTATATGCAATTTATTTTTAATTACAGAATACAAAATTACTTAAAGGCAGCTTGAATATCAATTCTTATATATCTAATAGTGATTAAGATTGTAATGTTTAATTTTGAGGGTTTATATTACTTCGAAAAAACCATTTTTTTCAATATACTTACATTATTTCCCGTTAACCTGTAGAGATATACTCCGCTGCTCAAATTACTTGCATCAAAAACAATTGAATGCATACCGGCAGAGAACTCTGCGTCAAATAAAGTTGTCACAACTTGCCCCAATATATTGTAAATCGTTAATTTTACTCTTTCCCCGACCGGTAAATGAAACTCTATAGTTGTTGAAGGATTGAAAGGATTTGGGTAATTTTGCTCTAGTATGAATCCTTTTGGATTGGAAATAGGTGATTTTTGATTGATTATTCCGGTGCCGTTCAACATCAATCCGGCATTATCATCCAATATTCTGCTTCCTCTTGTCAGAGAGAACGTATATGAATATGCTGTTGTATCGGTAAAATCATGCAACGGTGAATCTTTTGTACTATCAATAAATTTATATTTCTTATTTGTTCCCGTTAAATCGAAACGCGTGAAATAATCGCCGGGTGAAAGGCTGTCGAACAAATATTGCCCTAAGGAATCAGTTAGAGAATAAGTTAACCATTCCCCTGAACCGGAAAAGAGATCAACGGTAACCCATTGGACTCCCGGGTCAGTTGAATCTTTAACACCATTTTTATTTGCATCGAACCAAACAATTCCACCTAATGTACCTTTTGTACTTTCAACTTTTCCACCCTTTATATTACCATTAACGGTTGAAAATGAGACCGGTAACGCATTTGAATTACCTATTGCAACATCACTGAATTTTAATCCGCTGCTTCCCCCGTAATAAATAAAAGTAACATTCAAAAGGACACCGTCATTAATATTTATCGGGCTATTTAATTCGGCATATATAATCCGAACTTCTCCGTTTAAAATATTATAGCTTACATTCTGAAATTGTGTTTGAATTTTTTGAAATGCTAATACATTTTGATCAAATTTTAATATAAAGTTAAAACCGGAAACATTATTGAAATTAGAAACTTTAAAAGGAATAGTAATACTGATTCCACTAGCATTCACGGTAGTATCCGGTACACTCAAAATAACTTGAGCATTGGTCATGTTTAGAAAAATCGTATAAAACATCATATTTATAAGAAAGATTTTCATGACTTAATTCATTTCCAACTAAAAATTATTTTCATATCATTTATCTTACGAACTCCTTTTATACCTGAGATTATTAAAATTTTATATAATGAATGAGTCTCCTCGAGAAATACATTTTTTCTTGTAAGAAAACTACGATTTTCGTTAATATTAACAATTCGAAAACTTGAATATTATTTTTTTAATGCCTCTTTTATATGTTTATAATTAAAGATTCTTATTCCTTGTTTGCCAAACGGCAGTGTAATAAATATGGCTTTTCAGATTGAATTCATTCTTTTAATGAACAAAACATTTAGATGAAGCAATAAATATACCACCTTAAATAATAGAGCTTCTACAAAATAAACGTTC
>CBFDUR010000232.1:0-4382 GCA_965613005.1 uncultured Ignavibacteriales bacterium | reverse complement strand
GATAGAATTATTAAAAATATATATCCATATTTAGAATAGAGCCTAGTCTTTTAGAAATTTTAAAGTTTTAGAATGAATTTCAACTTTTATGGAAATACAATTCATTATTACAAAATTTTTATTGCAATATCACTTTAAAGAAAGAATATTTTCCAACCGGATGATTTAATACCAAATAAATGTAATGTATCTGACAGTTATTCTCCTCCATAATTATAAGCTTGCATATTACAATTAATCATTTAACGTAAAATAAAAAATCGGAGGATTTTTGATTTTAAATATTTTAACGGAGATTAGATCATGAATAAAGAGACGAAAAATTCACCTTTTCCTGAGGAAACAAGCCGAAAAATAGATAGAAATAGCATAATAGAAAACTTTAAAAGAGTAAGAGCTTTTTCTCAAAAATTATGCGAACCATTGAAAACCGAAGATTTTGTTATTCAGTCGATGCCTGATGTTAGTCCCACAAAGTGGCATTTGGCGCATACCAGTTGGCTTTTTGAAGCATTCATTTTAAGTAAAGCAAACATTAATTATACACCGATAAATCCAATTTACAATTATCTTTTTAATTCTTATTATGTACTTATCGGGGATCGATTTACCAGGGCAAAAAGAGGATTGCTCTCACGTCCAACTGTAAAAGAAATATATGAATACCGGAGTTATATTGATGCTCATCTAATTAATTTTATAGAAAATTGTAGTGAAGAGGAATTACATAATATTGCTCCTATAGTGGAAATCGGTTTGAACCATGAACAGCAGCATCAGGAATTATTGATTACCGATATAAAACATGTATTTTCAATTAACCCTTTACATCCTATTTACATAAAAAAGAGTGAGGAGAATGTAAATGATGTACCACCGTTAAGATTCATAAGTTTTCATGAAGGCATATATGAAATAGGTGATGAGGGAAAGGGCTTTGTATATGATAATGAAACTCCGCAACATAAGGAATTTGTAAATTCATTCAACATTGGATCAAGGTTAATTATTAATCAAGAATTTATTGAATTTATCAATGCAGGAGGTTACAAAAAACCGGAGCTATGGCTTTTCGATGGTTTTGCAACTGTAGAAAAAGAGGGTTGGGAAGCACCTTTGTACTGGGAGAAAATTAATAATGAATGGTGGAATTATAAATTAACCGGTTTTGAAAAAGTAAAACCTGAAGAACCGGTTTGTCACGTTAGCTTTTATGAAGCAGATGCATTTGCAAGGTGGATTGGTGCACGCCTGCCCACCGAGGCTGAATGGGAAGTCGCAGCAAATGAAATTCCTCTAAAAGGAAATTTTGTGGAAACAAATAATTTTCATCCTGTACCATTTTCTCATGCAAACGATATAAACTTGGTCTATCAAATGTATGGAGATGTATGGGAATGGACACAAAGCTCATATTCACCTTACCCGGGATATAAGCCATTGCCTGGAGCAGTAGGTGAATATAACGGCAAATTTATGTCCAACCAAATCGTATTAAAAGGCGGTTCATGTGCTACTTCAATATCCCACATAAGAAAAACATATCGAAATTTCTTTTATCCCGATTCACGCTGGCAGTTTATGGGAATAAGATTAGCCAGAGATAACTAATAAATTTAAGGATTTTAAAATGACTGTAATGAGTGAAGAAATAACTAAGGAGGAAATGTTAACTGAAATCTTGGAAGGATTAACCCAATCTTCGAAACAAATCCCCAGTAAATATTTTTACGATGAAGAAGGCTCTGTTTTGTTCGATGCTATTTGTGAACTAGATGAGTATTATCCTACCCGTAACGAAATGAAAATAATGAGCAAAAATATTAAAGAAATATCTTCTTTAATTGGTGAAAATGCTTTGTTGATAGAGCTAGGAAGCGGAAGCAGTGTTAAAATAAGATTATTATTTGAACATCTGATTAATTTATCGGGATATATTCCAATTGATATATCCGCTGATCATCTTGAAAAATCGATTGAATGTTTACATGAAGATTATCCCAATATTGATATCTATCCTATTACTGCGGATTATACGAAAGATTTTAATTTGCCTCATATAAAAAAGTCTTATAAAAGAAAAGTGGTTTTCTATCCCGGTTCAACAATAGGAAATTTTACTAGAACTAAAGCGAAAGATTTTTTAATCAAAATTTCAGAGGTTTTAGGAGAAAGGGGAGGACTCTTAATTGGCGTAGATTTAAAGAAAGACATCACTATTTTGGAAGCAGCTTATAATGATAAAAAAGGAATAACCGCAGCATTTAATTTAAATATATTAAACCACCTAAATAATCAACTCAACACCAACTTCGACACTACTAAATTTGAACACTACGCTGTCTATAATAAAGATAAAGGCAGAATTGAAATGCATCTCATAAGTAAAGAAAAACAAAGCGTTAAACTCAATGGTTCAATAATAGGATTCGAAAAAGATGAAAATATACTCACAGAATATTCAAACAAATATAGCATTGAGGAATTCAAAGAGTTAATATCCGATAAGTTTTTATTGCATAAAGTTTGGCTTGATGAAAAAAAATTATTTAGTCTGCAATATTACGAGGTAAAATAGGTGGTATTACAGTATATTTATTATTTTACAAATGGGGATCACACTGAAAATATCTTTACCGCATAATAGATTTATGAAACGATGATGATCGCTTGTAATTATTCGCAGAATTACTTGCTATTATTTGAACTTTGCAAAGTAATACAACTTAAAACAAATCACCCTCAATACCTTTAATTAAACATTAACTTATTCAAAACTATTTGAGTAATATCATTTTTTTCGTTTCAATGAGATTACCGGCTTCAATACGATAGAAGTAAATACCGCTGGATAGATTTTCTCCGTTAAATTCAACTTGATGATTTCCTGCCGAAAAATAATTATTTACCAACTCCTTTACTTTTTCCCCTAGTTGATTATAGATTATAATATTAACCCTACTCTCCTTAGGAAGAACAAAACTTATGGTTGTGGCAGGATTGAATGGATTTGGATAATTTTGCTGTAATATAAAATCTGCAGGAGTAAGTGTTACCACTTTTTTTACACCGGTAATATTAAGCGTTACATAAGCACGAATAAGATAGATACCTATACTGTTGGAAGAGGTAGATAAATAATACCAACCTGGTGATGAAGTTCCGCCTGGTTTATTCAAATACGTAAAACTGTGATAAGACTGTTGCCCCGGATGGTCGGTTACCATAACACCCGGGATCGCAGGATTTGAACCTATCACAAATCCAACCACAAACGGTTTATCAGTGCTGATAGACTTATTTTGTAAATCGATACTAGTCCAATTTTTATACGGTACCGGATAAGGATTTGGTGAGTTAGTTGTAATTGAAGCGGTAATTGGAACTGCTAATTTTTTACCCAGAGGCGTCGGTTTAACGTTACCGGTATATTCCCAAACACCTCCTGTAATTGATCCGGCATATCTCAAAGCAACTCTTACAGAATCCAAAGTTCCATCCGGAAATGCATTAAAGATAACGGATACGGTATCCGATGTCGATAACTTGAAATAACCGGTGGGTTGAGTTGTATCCCATCTCAATTCTTTTACAGATAATGAAGCAACACCGGTTGCCTTGAAAGAATAGCCGGCAGAATCTTGGTTATCAGTATTTATTAAAACAAAATGAATCTTATTATATTTTGTTCCGTAATCAGGAATAGAAAATTGTTTTGATAAAGGTACATTAACTACTTGCACTGAATTACTACCTTCTTCAATTGCTTTAACATCCAACGCCGGATTTGTGGAGTTAAATGTAATTTTAAGATTGCTTCCATCAGTAAATGTAAAATACTCTGCGGCTAATCTTTTTATTACTCCCTTTGATGATGCATTCGGATTGTAAAATAATGTACTATGAGCCTTCACTAAATTGGTACGTGAATAACCGTAGGAAGGATTAATAGTTCTGTTATTCAATTTATTCGCAATAAGCCAATTTATAAAAACCTTCGTAAAATTTAATGAATTTCCGTCTTTTTTTAGAGCATTATTTAAGAGAGGAATTCCATTAAGTTGACCTTGAACAATATATTTAAATATTCCTACACCAAACTGATCTAAATAATAAAGGAAAAATTTTTGTGCCCTTGAATAGTCGTTTAACACTTTTGTCATGTCGTTTGTACGCCAATCAAATAAATAATGATTTGTTTCATTTTCGTATAGAGATTGATTAAACAAAGGATAACCACAAATGACTTCCGCCGTCATTGAACTGCCTTCATTAATAAAAGTCATTTGAGGATTGGTTCGATGATAATTCCAATTAATCATATGTTGAAATTCATGGGCTGCTGTTGACATAGCCGTTTGAATTCCTGCATGTGTATTTAG
>CBFDUR010000231.1:0-4385 GCA_965613005.1 uncultured Ignavibacteriales bacterium | reverse complement strand
AGTTCAAAAGTTATACAACATTACAAATATGACTTGACACTACAAGCAGTCAAAACTTTAATAACTCCGTATGAAGAGAAAGAACTTCGAAAAGCTTACCGCGCTACTACGAAGTAGAAGATGATTCTACTTCGCTAAAGCTACGGAGAACGAGGTTCTGCTTAAATAATAATTGATAAATATTTAATAACAATTTTTAAAGTACTATTTGAATTGTATGGTAATTGTCAAATAAAAAAAATATTGTATAAGTAAAAGATCATTATCATCACCCAAAAAACACTTTAAACTTCAAACAGTTTGGTAATTGTTTTCATCGGCAGAAACATTTTTCCACTGTCCGGTAAGGGTATAAAGCCATATTTATCATAAAAATTAACAGCTTGTTCATCAATTGGATCAACAATAACAGCCATCGAGCCAATACTTTCAATAGGAACAAAATAACTTCTCTTTAAAGCATCAATAAGCAGTAATTCACCCAAACCCAGTCCGGTTGAGTTTCTATCCACTGCAAGTCTGCCTAATAATGTTACAGGTAGATTATTATAAGATTTGAGTAATTTTTTCTTTAATTCTTCCGGAAGATATTCTCTTTTTATTCCGGCATTGGAAAGTGTATAATATCCAAGTACATTATTTTCTTTATTAGTTAAAACAAAGCAAGCGGTAAGTTTTCTTTTTATATCCTGTTTTGCTTGTTTGTGTAAATAATTAGCCAACAACACCTTGCCGCAATTAAAATTTTTCTTTTTATGTGAGGAATTTAGCGGAACGGTTAAATAATCCATTATTTATCAGAAACCTCTTCATATCGTAATGCAGCATTTTTAAGTTTGTCATTCAGCCCCGTTGGATTCATAATTGCATTAAAAAAAGTTTTCTTATCTTTTTTAGATGCTAAAATTGTGTTATGCTCTTCGATTATTTTTTTTGCACGTTCTTGAACCGAGGAAATTATAAATTCCGTCAAAGTTCTAAAACCGCCGAGTCTTGCTGCATATTCAAAAAATTCTTTTTGATCCTTGGGTAATCGTGTATCAAATCGTACTTTCTCAATTGTTCTCATACTCATACCTAATTTTATTCGTTTTCATTTGCAAATGTACGGAATATTACCACACAAATCAATTCAAGCCTGTTTAACAGATTGCCCCGCGTCGTTTACACTCCCTACAATGGTAATCAAGAATCGCTCAATTTAGATTAATATCAAAACAAAAAGACTACGAAGCAGTTAAAATTTAAATATAAATACATGAATTAGGCTTTTAATTGCCGCTTTTTTATTTTACCGGTTGATATTCATCAATAAAGTTACAATATTTTATATTTAAAATTTATAATATTGGAATCAATCAATTCTTCATCTTTCAAATAAACAATAACCGGAGGTAAGATGCCACAAAACGGAGAAAGAGAACAGTGGGCAAGTAAAATAGGGCTAATTCTCGCAGTAGCCGGAAATGCAGTTGGTTTGGGTAATTTTTTAAGATTTCCCGTTCAAGCTGCAGAAAACGGCGGCGGAGCTTTTATGATTCCTTATTTCATTTTCTTTTTAATTTTGGGAATTCCTTTAATGTGGATCGAATGGGGAATCGGAAGACACGGTGGAAAATTTAACCACGGCAGCGCACCGGGTATGTTCGATGTTATCTGGAAAAATAAATTAGCTAAGTATTTTGGAGCTCTCGGTTTATTTATCTCATTGGTTATTCTTATCTATTATACTTACATCGAATCATGGACACTGGGTTTCAGCATCTTTTCATTGACAAAATCATATTTTAATGAAACATCTTTTCATGCAATGAAAACATTCTTATATAGTTATCAAGGCAGAATGCCGAGTTCCCACTTCCCTTCCGTACTACCTGCTTACGGATTAATGCTGGTTACTTTCGGTTTAAATTTTTGGATTTTATATAAAGGTATTTCCAAAGGGATCGAAAAATTAGCTAAAATCGCAATGCCGTTATTACTTATTTTTGCCGCTGTTTTGGCTGTACGAATTATGACTTTAGGTACTCCCAATCCGGCAATTCCTCAAGATTCTGTTTGGAATGGGTTCGCTTTTATATGGAATCCGCAATTCTCAAGACTAGGTGATCCTAAAATTTGGCTTGCCGCAGCGGGACAAATATTTTTCACACTCTCAGTGGGAATGGGAACTATTCATGCTTATGCCAGCTATCTAAGACCTAAAGATGATATTGCATTATCCGGGCTTACAACAGCAGCTACAAATGAATTTGCCGAAGTAGTATTAGGCGGTTCAATAGCTATTCCGGTAGCCGTTGCATTTTTCGGATTGGCACAAACTCAACAATTCGCCGCCGGTGGAGCTTTCGACCTTGGATTTGTTTCTATGCCTTTAATTTTTCAAAGAATTCCTTTTGGAGAATTATTCGGTTTCCTATGGTTTCTACTTTTATTTTTTGCCGGGATAACTTCATCCGTTGCCATGGGACAACCTGTAGTGGCTTTTCTGGAAGATGAATTTGGATATAGTAGAAAAAAAGCCGTAGGAATACTTGCCGTTATTGTTTTAGTAGCAGTTCAATTTGTAATCTTTTTCTTGAAATACGGCTTTTTGAATGAAATGGATTATTGGGCCGGCACTTTCGGATTGGTCGTTTTTGCATTGGTTGAAACTATTCTATTTATGTGGGTATTCGGTGCAGATAAGGCATGGAGAGAAATGAATGCAGGCGGTGATATTAAAATTCCTAAAATATTCTATTATATTATGAAATATGTCACCCCACTCGTTCTATTTGTCGTGATGTTATGGTGGTTTATAAATGATGCTATTCCTACTTTAATGCTGAAAAATGTTTCTGCGAAAGATATTCCATATATTTGGGCCTCTAGAACTTTGATGGTATTATTATTTGTAGGTATAATGCTGTTGGTAAAGAAAGCATGGGACAGGCACTCGCAGGAAAATGTTAATCAGGAAGACATCATTCCGGATAAATAATACTGAAAATAAATTGAAGGGAAAATAATATGGGAATGCAAACTTCGGGAATAATTTTCATGGCTTTAGCGTGGGGAATAATAATTGTTTTAACGGTGTATTGTTTCGTTAAAGTATTTAAGTCGGAAAAAAAAACGAAAAAGAGATGAGTGTTATTTACCCATCTCTATTGAATAATTCCGTTTATACAAATTCTCAAGCAGATTTGAACAGCGGTATAAAAGTTATTTAAGTTTAACCGGCCCTTTCGGTAAAGGGCTTGTAAGCCTCATTTGTTTCAGGAGCCGCGAGTTGGAACATATCATTTTTTAAATTTTTATACAGGAGATCATTCTCAATCAAATAATAAAATTGCTTTTGAAATTCCTCCAACGAAATTCCACATGTAGCAGCATATTTAGCCAATTCATGCGGTTCTTTAAAATCAGCTTCATTTAATCTAATCATGTAACGTCGTGCAATGTAGAACGATTCCGAGCCTGGGTTTACAAGACGAATTTTCGTTTTTTTTGTTTTCGGATCGATTATATTTTTAAAATACATCGGTACAAAATTGCCGTCCTGAATTGATACCATAGCCGCATTACCGCCGGATAATATAAATTGAGCCGCGGCAAATCCAAGGTCGCGCGTATATTCCATATCGAAAGGAATCGGGTCGGCACAGCGCAATTCATAACCGATATTTTTTGCAACTATTGTCGATTTGATTTGAAATCCTCTTAATCTTTCTTGTACTTTATACTTTAGTATTTCACCTAAATTAACTTCGGCAATTCTAATATTATCGTATGCATCTCTTTCAATATTCATAAGCGATTCAAGTTCTTTTTTATTTAATCTTACGACCAACCCTTCGGCTAGCACTGCAACACCGTCTTCTCTTCCATAACTTAATCTTTTAATTATCGCACCGACAAGAACATCAACGATATGCGACAATTTAATGTAGCCTTCGGGAAATTCTTCGGGGATTAATGTTAAAGTAGCACCTGTTGCTTTACCAATGCCCAAAGCCAGATGCCCTGCTTTTCTGCCCATAGAAACAACAAAATACCAACGGGAAGTAGTTTGAGCATCAACCATAAGATTCTTAACAAGTTCAACACCGATGTGCCTGGCGGTCTGGAATCCAAAAGTAGGAATACCATGAGGCAAATCTAAGTCATTATCAATAGTTTTGGGGACATGAACAACTTTGATTCTATTCGCTGCCATCTCTTCCACTTTAAGTGCGCTGAATGCAGTATCGTCTCCACCGATAGTGATAAGTTTATCGACATTCAATCTAAGAAGTGACGTTACCGTATCCTCCAAATATTTTTTATTTTTTGGAAATTTATTATTTAATATAATTATAATTCTTTCATTCGTAGTGATTGCCTTATTAGTTGGCGGATTA
>CBFDUR010000230.1:0-4407 GCA_965613005.1 uncultured Ignavibacteriales bacterium | reverse complement strand
TATATTTTTTTAAGCGGGATGAATATACATATAAAATCATTTAAAGAAGTTATACACCGTGCCAATAAACTCGGTGTTAAAATTGTTGCCGGAGGACCATTAGCTACAACGGAATATCAAAATTTTTTAGGTGTTGATCATTTTATTTTAAATGAGGCGGAAATTACTTTGCCGCCTTTTCTAAAAGATCTAAAAAATGGAGTCCCGAAACATATTTATACATCAACTGAATTCCCTGATATCGGCTTAACACCGGCTCCCCGATGGGAACTTCTTAAAATGAAAAAATATGCTACAATGAGCATACAATATTCACGCGGCTGTCCTTATGATTGTGAATTCTGCAGTATCACGATGCTTAACGGGAGACGTCCGCGTGTCAAAAAGAAAGAACAATTTCTCGGCGAATTAAACCGGCTTTATGCACTCGGATGGCGCGGCGATGTTTCAATTGTTGATGATAATTTTATAGGAAATAAAAGAATATTGAAAAAAGAATTACTCCCTGCATTAATTAATTGGTCAAAAGAAAAAAATTATCCCTTCCGCTTCATTACAGAAGTTTCAGTAAACCTTTCCGACGATGAAGAATTAACACGAATGATAGTTGAAGCAGGTGTTTTTAATATTTTTGTCGGAATTGAAACACCCAATAACGAAAGCTTAATTGAATGCGGTAAATCACAAAATTTGCGACGCGATTTAGTGGCTTCCATAAAAAAGTTACAGTATAGCGGCTTAATTGTCTCCGGTGGTTTTATTGTCGGTTTCGATAATGATCATCCCGATATATTTAATCGACAAATCAATTTTATACAGGAAAGCGGAATTGTTACCGCAATGGTAGGACTATTAAATGCACCGCGAGGAACAAAATTATATGAAAGATTAAAATCGGAAAACCGCTTAATTGAAGACATAACAGGTAACAATGTGGATGGATCTATAAATTTCATCCCAAAAATGAATTATCCGGTATTATTAAAAGGTTACAGTAATATTCTTGATACCATTTACTCACAAAAAGGATATTACGAACGGGTTAAACAATTTTTATTATACTATAAATTACCATCTTGGAATTCATACAGACTTAGTTTTACCGATGTTGAAGCTTTTTTAAAACTGATTTGGAAACTAGGCATAATCGAAAAGGGAAGAATCTATTTTTGGAAATTATTATTTACGAGTTTGTTTAAATATCCGAAAAAATTTTCAGTTGCTCTTACTTTTGCTGTTTACGGATTTCATTTTCGTAAAGTTATCGCAACTATTTAAATTGATTTAGGGGGTGGAATATGTGATGGTTCCGGTGAAAAGAAACTTTTATAAAAAAAAAGCTTAGTGATGATCATATTTTAACCTTTTAGATATTGATTTAATGAATGATATGTTAAAGTTTTTTTATTGAATTTTTTATTGAGTAATTGAACTTTCAAGCTCATTTTCTCGCCGGGCAACATAATAATTCCATTATCTTCAAATCGCAAATCAGGGCTTTCAAAGTATAAGAAAAAAACAGGCGTATCGGCTTTTACTACCAAAGTGTGATCATGTTTTTTAAAATTATATTCGATCTTTGCTTTCGGCATTTTAATATGTTTCCACTCAAAATTCTTATAAAAATTCCTATGTAATAATTCATTCCCTTTATTATATAACGAAGAAATGATTACGGCTTTTCCGTTTAAGATATTCTCCGGTAGCATTAAGCTTATAACCGGATTTTTATAGAGCGGCTTAATTTTTAATTTTTTTATTTTGATTTGAATTATTTTCTTTCATTTGTTGATATAAATTTTGATTTTGACCTTTTACTTGTCCCACTTCGTCAATTAAACTGTTAATTTCAAAATTTTTTTGTGAAATTTGGATATTATTATATTTAAAATAAAAAACAAGTGCAGCACTATTAAGTAGGGTAATAATGAGAATTAGGAATGTAGATGTTTTTATTTTTTTAATCATTTTTTAATTTATTTTATTTTTAATTCAATTATCTCAAGTAGTTTGATGGTTCAAGTAGTTAAGATGAAATTTCCTTACAATAACAGTTATTTTTATCCTATTCTTAATATCATTGTATTCATTTTATTTATATTTAATATTCTAACCGTGTTTTTTTTAGGAGGAGGTAGTCAAAATCAGAATTTATTTCAAACGCTTCTCCACTATCCAATTAGATTTAACAAAATTGTATTGAATGATGTCATAGCAGGAATGGGAGAAATTATAAACATTTTATTCATTCCATTATACTTAGTGGCTTATTTCATTATTGTTAGGAATTATAGCTGGACGGCAATTTTATCCGTTCTCTTTATTTTATTACTCAATCTCCTTTTGATCAGCAATATTATTTACCTGCTGAAAAGTGCTCTATCATTATTTACAGCCTCCAAAAGATATAAGAAGTACATGCCTATTATGGTTGTCTTAATCACAGTACTAATTTTAATAGCATTAAAAAATATATCTTCATATTTGTCGGTAAAAGAAAATATTTTATACCTAAGTAATCTTATTAGTATTTTCCCTTCTGGTTTTTATGCAAAGTATCTCCAAAGACTAAATTCTGAATCTCATCTGTTATATTATTCATTTATATTATTATACTATGGAATACTTAACTTCCTGCTGTTAAGGCTTAATATTTTTACAGCAAATAAAATGAAAAGAAGAAATTTTGGTATAAGTACTTCGGTTAATAATTTAAAAAGCTTCTCTTTATTGAAACATGTTTCTCGATTAAATATTAGCCCGTTTATTAAGAAAGATATTATCTATTCATTGCGCTCTCCAAGAATTTTACTGAACTATATAATAGCGATTCCTTACATGATTTACCTGCTTATTTATGCTTTGCATGTTTACAAAGAATTGGATCTATTCTCAATTATATTATTATTTGAATTTGCCTTTATTATCGGATTTGCCGGTAATGCATTTCAATTTGAGGGTAAAGGAATTATAAATTATTTTTTTCGACCATTAATTCCGAACAATTGTATAAGATCCAAGCAATTCATAGCTAACAGTTATACAAATTGTTTTTTATTATTTTATACTATTTTACTCATTATCATTGAAATTAATTTTGCTGATATCTTATTTTCCTTGGGATTATTAGTTTTAAATTATTATTTTTTTATAAATGTGGGAATTTCTCTTACAATTTACTTTCCAAAGAAAGTTAATTTTTGGTCCTATTGGGGTTCGGGAATTTCACTGATATCAATTTTTCTTGCTTTTTTATTTATGCTAATATTTTGGTGGATATTTAAATCAGTGTTTCAAATTTATTTAATTTCCGGTTATAAAATAATTGCTAACATAATTTTGTTTTCTATAATTGGCATTATTAAAAGTTGATAACTGAATTACTCGCCAAACTTTTGTTAAGAAGAAAAGAAAAACTAATATCGGTAATAGAATGAACATCTTAGAAATAAAAGCTCTAACTAAATCATTTGGTGTAGTTAGAGCATTAAACGGATTAGAACTCGTAATTCCTCCAGGAATAATATTCGGCCTCATCGGTCCGAACGGTGCGGGCAAAACTACAATAATACGTTGTGTTGCCGACTTATTGGATATTGATAATGGTGAGATTAAAATATTTGGGAAAAATCTGTTGAATGACGGAATTGAAATTAAAAAACAAATGGGTATTCTATTTGAAAATACGGAAAGTTTATTTATTCACTTAAAAGGAGAAGAACACTTACAATTTGTAGGTGAAATTTATGGATTAAAGAAAGCAGAAATTCAAAGAAGGATAGACGAACTTTTTATTTTTTTTGAGTTAAATGATCATCGGTATAAATTAATAGAAGAATATTCAAAGGGAATGGAGCGGGTAATTTCCGCCACATTGGGCTGAAGCAGCCACAAAAAAGACCGCGTCCCAAAACGCGGCCTTTCTCAAATTTCTTTGAACCAATAAATCAGTTCTTGGCGTAAAATTCCACCACCAGATTGGGTTCCATCTGCACCGGATAAGGCACATCGGAAAGCGTGGGAATACGCGTCAGGGAGGCGGTCAGCTTGTCGTGGCTTACGTCCACATAGTCGGGAACGTCACGTTCGGCCAGGGCAATGGCTTCAAAGATAAAGCCCAACTGCCTAGAGCGCTCGCGCACTTCAACCACATCGCCAATTTTCAGGCGGTAGCTGGGAATGTTGACGCGGGCACCATTGACCAGAATGTGGCCGTGATTGACAAACTGGCGCGCGGCAAAAACCGTCGGCACAAATTTGGCCCGATAAACCACCGCATCAAGCCGTGATTCCAGAATGGCAATCAGGTTTTCAGCCGTGTTGCCACGCACCCGCACAGCTTCACGGAAAATCGCCCGGAACTGTTTTTCACCGATATTGCCGTAATGGCCTTTCAGCTTTTGCTTG
>CBFDUR010000229.1:0-4428 GCA_965613005.1 uncultured Ignavibacteriales bacterium | reverse complement strand
TATTAAATCACTAAGTGCCATGCAGAAAAGTGTTATTAGTACAGCAATTGATGGCTTATTTAGCTTAAAGCCTAAAAATAAATGAAATTAAAAATATTGTAAAGCAAGAAACAAATGAAATAATTAAGCAAGCTAATGATCAAGCAAATAAAATTTCAGAAAAAGCAAAAATAGATTTAGATCAGGAAATAAAGCAAGTAGAATTAGAATATAATTCACAGATTGAATTTGATAAAAATCAACGCATTATTCTTGAGAAAGAATCTATTTTAAATGCAATATCAAAAGATCTAAAACAAATTTTTATAAAGCAAATTAATACTCAAACAAACAAATTAATTGATTCTGCTATACAACAAATTTCAGAAACATTAGGTGAAAACAATATTTTTATTGATTTAAACAAAAATGCAAAAAATGTAAATTTTAGTAAACTTAAAAAATATAAATTAAAGTAAAATATAAAAGGCTAAAACCACTTTTAGATTTTGAAAAAGCTGAAGGTTCGTCAATTATTTTACATAAAGACGACGGAGCTTTCCCCAAAATACCGGTTTACTATGACGCATCAAAAAATTTAGCCTCGAAAGTGGAAGCAAATATCGGGAACTTTGATGAAGCATTCGAGAAATCTTCAAAAAAGATAGAGCACACTTTTTATACACCTTATGCATCACATTGTGCAATGGAACCACATGCCTCAGTTTCTTATATTGATCTACGGGGAAGACTGGTAATTATATCGTCAACACAAGTCCCTTTCCATGTAAGAAGAATAGTTGCAAGTTTAACCGAAACACCTGTATCTCAAATTCGAGTAATTAAACCAAGAATCGGTGGTGGTTTCGGGGGAAAACAAGAGGTATTGCTCGAACCGATAGTGGCATTAATTACACTAAGAACAAAACGACCGGCAAAACTTGTATTAAGTAGAAGGGAAGTATTCAAAGCAACACGTACGAGACATCAATACAGAACTATTTTTAAAGTCGGTTATGAGCCGGATGGTAAAATAAATGCATTTCATTTAGATGCTTTGGAAAATTCAGGTGGTTATGGTCCCCATGCTTTAACTGTCCTTTCAAACTCCGGTTCAAAAACTCTTCCTCTTCTTAACAAAATTGAAAATGTGAGATTCACCGGTAAAGGAGTTTACACAAATCTTCCGGTTGGAGGTGCATATCGCGGATACGGTGCAACGGAAGCTTATTTCGGTTTTGGGCAAATAGTGGATATGATATGCAATAATACCGGTAATGATATAATTGAGTTTTATAAAAAATGGTCCATCAAAGAAGGCGAAACATCACCCATATTTCAAGCACTAGGCGAAGGCAAAGAAGGCGTGGCAATGAGCGTTACTTCTACTTCATTAAATGAATGCTTGGATATAGGTGCAAAAGAATCCGATTGGTATGAAAAACGAAAATTATATGGTTCAAACTCTGTATTCAATAAGAATAATCGTTATAAAAGAGGCATTGGAATGGCAACTATGATGCAAGGTTCGGCTATTCCGGAAATAGATATGGCATCGGCATATATGAAAATGAATGATGACGGATCATTCAATTTGATGATTGGCGCTACTGATCTTGGGACAGGATCGGATACTATTCTTGTGCAAATTGCCGCTGAAGTTCTTGATACGCCGATTAATAAATTCATCGTTACTTCTTCCGATACCGATCATACTC
Organism: uncultured Ignavibacteriales bacterium; assembly: GCA_965613005.1. Classification (GTDB taxonomy): domain Bacteria; phylum Bacteroidota; class Ignavibacteria; order Ignavibacteriales; family Ignavibacteriaceae; genus CAVVVS01. The sequence goes on along the minus strand of CBFDUR010000229.1, from coordinate 2,731 downwards.
CCTTTGATGTCGGTGCTTATGCATCATCAACAACTTATCTTTCAGGGCAAGCAGTACTAAAATGTGCGGAAAAAATAAAAAAACAAATTCTTAAAGTCGGAGCAGATATTCTTGATGAAGAAATTGGAAATGTAACGGTAGATGATAGTCGGGTTATCTTAAAAAATATTAAAAGTAATCTCGAACAAACGGAAGTATCATTCGAAGAGATAGCACAATATAGTCTTTATCAAAAAAATCAATTTCAAATTCAAGCTACGGCATCTCATGTTTCACCGAAATCACCTCCACCGTTTGCAGCTCATTTTGCTGAAATTGAAATAGATACATTTACCGGCATAATTAAAATATTAAAGTATGTAGCAGCAGTTGATTGCGGTACACCAATCAATCCAATACTTGCGGAAGGTCAAGCAGAAGGAGCTATTGTGAACGGATTAGCGTATGCATTATTTGAAGATTATTATTTTACTAAACATGGTAAACTGTTGAATGATACATTCGGTAAATACGGGATGTACACTGCCTATGATATTCCACCAATAGTAGTCAAGCTTGTAAGTTCGTATGAAAGCAGCGGACCTTTTGGAGCAAAATCAATTTCCGAAATAAATATTAACGGTGCATTACCGGCTTGTGCCAATGCCTTTTTCAATGCTACAGGAAAAAGATTGTTCAGAGCACCTTTTACTCCTGAGTCTGTTTTGAATGTATTAAAGAAAAGTTAAAATTTATTTCAAGTAAGTTTTGGGAGTTTATTTATTTGAGAAATTCATCTTTAGAAATACTGTTTTCCAAATCAACCACCACCGATAGGTAAAAGTAATTTCACTACATCATTATCCTTTAGCACGGTTAATCGTTTTTTTTCTTCATTATTTACAAAAACAGAAATAAAAGATTGATGTACTTTGCTAACTTTTAAACTCTTCAAAAGTCCGGATATTGTTGTTCCTTTATCTAAAAGTATGATACTTTTATTATCAACAGCTTCTATATGCAACAATCCCGAAATTTCCAATTTAATTTTTATTATCGAATCGTCCATCATTCTGTAACATTTTATTATAATACACCTGTTTCCTCATTAAATTCGATAATTAATCGATCGATTTGAGGAACCATATTCCGGATACTCTCCCAGTAACCTGGATAATCATACCATTGAGCATTTAACTCATTTAGATCTTTATTTTGTTGTTCAATCCATGTAAAGTATTTTAAATTATGAATTCGTTTTCTATCGTAATACCCTAGTTCCAGCATTGATGAAGTATCAGCACCTAATAAATTTTTATGAAATGTACTGACGGAATCATCATGTTTATATTCGCCATAATTATTATTAAATTCTACCAACCTCGACCGGTAAAGTTCCATTGAATCGGTAAGAATTGTAAAAACGACATCATTTTCGTTCAATTCATAATATTTAGCAAATTTTATCGCCGAAAGTAAATTAGCAACACCCGATATACCGATGTAATCCAATTTATTAATAATTTCCTCTGAAATATTATTTTGTTGCAGATATTTTTTTCCTTCTTTTTCATTAAATAATCTAATTATCTGTATACAATCTTCATCATCAACCGCAATTACAATATCGGTATTTCTGATGTTATGTATCCAAGGAACATGTTTATCGCCGATTCCTTCTATTCTATGACTACCATAACCGTTTAATAATAATGTAGGACATTGCAATGCTTCCGAGGCTCCTATTTTCACGGCCGGATGTTTTTCTTTAAGAAAATCACCGGCAGCAATGGTACCTCCTGAACCGGTTGCAGAAATATATCCGACGAGATTTTTTTTACCGTTTGATATTTTTTGGAATACTTCTTCTATTGCATTGCCGGTAACTTCATAATGCCAAAGATAATTTCCAAACTCCTCAAATTGATTGAATATTTTGATATCGTTTCTAGATGCTTTTAATTCCCAGCATTTATCAAAAATTTCTTTAACATTACTTTCACAACCTGGAGTAGCAATAACTTCACCGGCTAGGTTTTGTAACCATTCAAATCTTTCACGACTCATTTCTTCCGGCAAAATGGCAATTGATTCACACCCTAAAAGTGCCGAATTAAAAGCGCCTCCGCGACAATAATTTCCTGTTGAGGGCCAAACTGCTTTCTGCCAGGTAGAATCAAAATTTCCGCTCACTAAAGCAGGTGCAAGACATCCATAAGTAGCACCGACTTTATGTGCGCCGGTTGGGAACCATTTCCCTACTAAGCCTACTATTGTTGCTTTAACTCCTGTCAATTCATGCGGAAATTCGATATAATTTACATCCGAATATCCACCGCCATATTCTTCCGGTTCATTCTTCCAGGTAATTCGAAATAAATTTAATGGGTCCACATCCCACAATCCTACCTCATTTAATTGTTCCTTAATTTTTGTCGGAATTTTTTCAGGATTTTTCATTTGCTCAAAGGTAGGATATATGATTTGTTTTTCGCGGCATCTTTCAATGTTATGTTTTCTAGCTTTGGAATTGAGTTCTATATTTATCATTAAATTTTCTTCTCCATATTAATTGTTTTGATAAAATTTGAATTAGCTTTTCTCATATCTTCCTGAGTATCAATATCGAAGTATATTGCCGGGTCATCAATATAGCAGAATCTTCGATTGAATAATTGTAAAACATCTCTCAGGAAAAGAGATTCTTTTGCTTTAAGAATAAAATTACACACTCTTTCACTTATTCAATATA
>CBFDUR010000228.1:0-4437 GCA_965613005.1 uncultured Ignavibacteriales bacterium | reverse complement strand
GTTTATATTAATTTTCTTTCAATATATCTTGACGCAAAAAACGAAAATGAATAGACGGGTTTCCTCTAAAAAGGTAATTTTCTTATGAAACAACTTTGATTTTTGTTTTTATTCACAACTTGAAAATGACCTTTTGGATACGCCTTATAGATAGAAAATACGTATGAAATATAAATCATCCCTTATTCATCAGCTTTTAACTCAAATTGAATAATATCATGCCCCTTTTTTGTTTCATAAGCAGCGTATACCACGCCGATTAATACCGAAAGCATCCCAAATAAGAATAAAAACATTGTTATATAGTTCAAACTTTCTTTTGATAATTCATACTCAATACCAATAAATAATGATGTCAGCACAAAAAGAGCAACTGCAAATGTATATGAAAGGACGGCATTTTTTACTAATCCAACACGTGATGATAAACCTGTCAATTGAGTGGACAAACTTTCCAACCTTACATTTTCTTCAACGTTTAGACACCGATTTCCTGCAATCGAAAATATTTTTCTGCGTTCTTCATTTAAGAGCCTTATTCGATTTACAACTAAAGAATATTTATTATTCATACCTAACTTGGACAAGCCGGAACCAAAAAGGGATTTATATTGAAAAATTAACAGTACAAGTAAATTTTGAAGTATGAATGTATGTAAATGTATGACTGTTTGTCCGAAGGACACTGTGCATATGACTAATTTACTAAAATCAATTTTTAACATACAGTCATACGATCATTCTTATAAAATATTAAACCAATTACAAATCAATATTTTCTGCCAAAAATAACACGAATATTACTGATAAGATACTAAAAGTAAAAGCCCGCAAGCCGAGATCATCAATCCCGGAGCCAGCATTAATTGAATCACCTGGACGATTGAAACTTGAATTTTCATAGAGTGAAATACCATAAAAAAATTATTATTTACTTTTTAAATTTATAAAATTACTCCATCATTTACCTATCGTTGAAAACCGCAAAAAGGATATCCGGCAATTGCACAATAGACCTTTATCTTTTTCAGAGTTTTAAATAGTTTGTTTTCTTGGTTATTGTGAATTCTCTTAAATAATACCGGTACAATTTATATTCGGTAAAGAAGGTAATAATGATTTAACTGTTGGACATCCCAATCCTTTGAAAAATTGTTATGTTTGGTTTCTTTTATTTTATTAACTTGAAATTCGAGGTAAATTATTACTGTTTCCAAAATAATTATAAATGGATAAAGGAAATTTTAGAGCCTATTTAGCTTATGCAAGTATCTGTATTTTATGGGGGACTACTTATCTGGCAATCAGAATAGGAGTATCATATCTTCCGCCTTTTCTTTTTGCAGGACTGAGATGGTTATCCGCAGGCTCTCTTTTTTTAATCTTTCTATTAATTAAAGGGAAGAAATTTCCGAAACTAATCGATTTATTCCACCTTGCAATTGTTGCCATTAGTTTAATTGGAATAGGAAACGGGCTTTTAACCTTTGCCGAACAATGGGTACCAAGCGGTATTTCTTCATTGTTCATTACAACTGTTCCCTTTTGGATGGTGGGAATGGAATTATTCTTACCGTCAAGCCCTAAATTAAATATCAAAATAATAATAGGATCATTTATGGGACTTATAGGCGTAACATTAATCCTCGGACACAACTGGCAACAGATGATTGCATCATCTTATTTAACAGGTATAATTGCTTTGTTTTTCCTTGTTCTCTCCTGGTCTTTCGGTTCTGTTTATTCCAAATATAAAAAAATAAAAGTGGATCCTCTTTTAGGTGCGGCTATTCAAATGATGATTGCCGGTTCCGCACAAATTATTGTCGGTTTATTTCTAGGTGAAGCCGCTCGGTTTCATTTTAATGAAGAAAGTTTCATGGCTTTTTCTTATTTACTTGTATTCGGTTCAATAGTTGGTTATAGTTCTTATATCTATGCTTTAGCACATCTTCCACTGTCTTTCGTTTCGACTTACGCATATATTAATCCTGTTATTGCATTAATTCTCGGATGGCTTGTTTTGGGTGAAGAAATGAACCTGTTAATTGTTTTGGCTGCAGTGGTTATTTTCATCGGTGTTGCGATAGTAAAAAGCGGTACACATCAACAGAAAAAAGAGCTTCTTAAGAATACATTCACTGTGTAAATAAAAAAAATATAAGATTCGGACCAATATCCATTTTTTAATTTTCTTTGAATGGTTTATATCAATTTTAATTGGGTATTCAGTATTGTTTAGTAATTTTGTATCTTTGCCGCTAATTCGCGAATTCGCGGCTAATTTTCCCTGTGTTATATGATAAAAGCTGAAAATTATGTAATACAAAATTGCCTTTTATACCCCTTAATTCTTCCAAACTTTTTACATTTTTAGCTGAATTGGGAAAGGAAATTACTTCACTTAATCTTGCAGTATCGGTTTGATTATATCTTGTTATAGATTATTTAACGTTCAGTGAAGCCGGCACAATTAAATCTTTTTTTACAAATTAGTATTACATTCTGAAAATGCTTCCTTAAGAAGTTCGATAATTCCTAATTGTGCACTCCACTTACTTAAATAATCTTTATCAAGCTGAATTTGTTCAATGGCTTCCCCATAAGTCAATTGATAAACTTCTTTACCAGAAGTATTTTCTATTTCTTGGAATATCCTCTAATGCACGCCAACGACTGATATATTTACGTAGTATCCTGTGAATTTGATGCACAAAAATTCTAAATGTGAAAATAATGATTTTTCCTTTAATTAATTTTACTCAATTTCCAACTCTTTCAAAATTTTCAATAGTCCCTGCCTGCTAATCCCCGCTAATTTTGCAGCTTTGGTTTTATTCCCGTTTGTTTTATCTAAAAGTTCTGTAAAATATTTCATTTTAAATTGCTGTTCACCATAGTGGTAATTCCCAATACCGGCATTTATTTCTCTTCTACACAGTCCGGTTAAATTAAAACAGCTTTCGTTAAGTACAGGTTCATCGTTAAAAATTAAAGCATTTTTTATTATATTTTCCAATTCTCTCACATTACCCGGCCAGTCGTATTTTATTAATACTTCCATTGCTTCCTTTGAAATATCAATATCTTCGTTCATATCAAGTTTTGCTTTGTATTCCTTAAGGAAATAATTACAAAGCGGTTCAATATCTTCAATTCTTTCCCTTAAAGGTGGGACATAAATTTTTACTGCGTTTATTCTATAATAAAAATCTTTTCTAAGTTTGCCTGAATTTACAAGTTCATTCAATTCATCATTACTTGCCATAATTATTCTTACATCTAATTGGATATCATTGTCCTTGCCATCGCGTCCCACCCTGGAAATTATTTTATATTGCATAAATTGGAGTAATTTTAGTTGTATATTTTCACTAAGCTTGGAAATTTCGGGCAGATAAATTGTTCCGTTGTTTGCCCCTTCAAATTTCCCAAATTTAATTTTCTTATCTGCACCCGAGAATGCACCTTTTTCATATCCGAACAATTCCGTTTCGATTAAATTTTCACTTAAACATTGAAGCGATAAAGGTATAAAAAGTTTATCTTTTCTTTTTGATCTTTTGTGTATTTCTCTAGCTATCAAATCCTTGCCTACTCCCGATTCGCCGAGGAGAAGCACATCTATGTCGTTAGCAACTATGTGGTCGATTTCATAGTTAACTTTTGTCATAATTTTGCTTCTGAAGATGAACTTATCGCTTTTTAGATTTTCTTCTTGCAGAGTTTTTACTGTTTTTATCAACTCGCTTTTTTCTAATACTTTCATAATTTCCCGGCAGAGCAATTCAACGTTGAAATCTTTTTGAATAAAATCGTATGCGCCGATTTTCATTGCTTCAACAGCGGTATTAATTTCTCCAAAGTCGGTTACTATAATTACAGGCAGATTCGGGTCAATCTCAGTATTAATTTTTTTTAGAATTTCAAGTCCATTTATATCGGGTAATTTCAAGTCGAGCAGCACAGCCGAAAAATATTTATTTTTTAAATAATTCAATCCTTCTTTCCCGGTTACGGCTTTTGTTATATTAAATTGTTCACTTAACAGAACATCGACATCATTAAGAAAATTAACATTATTATCAATTATTAAAATGTTACTTTTGATTTTCATTTTTTAATTCTATTTAAATAATTAGAATTATTTAGTCTGTGTTCCTTTTGACTTCTTTTTGGTTAATGTTTTCTATAATTATTTAACCGGTAGAGTTCACTAAGAATACACAAAGTTCACAGAGATTAATTTATTACTCTTTTAATTCCATTTTTTAATAAAAAGAACATGCAAATCCTAGAGCCGTAAACCGCAAAAAAAGAGGGAAGGTATAAACATTTTCATATCCCGGAAATTTAGAAAGTATGATTGTATGATCGAATGAAAAGCGTAAAAATCTCCTTCTTCCATACAATCATACAAATATACAGTCATTCAAT
>CBFDUR010000227.1:0-4441 GCA_965613005.1 uncultured Ignavibacteriales bacterium | reverse complement strand
GGTGGGATAAGTTGTTCTATCCAACTCCCTAAAGTTATTCTATTCCACCCCCTAAACATAAGGTATTAGAATCGAACTCTTTTCCAAAGTTCAGTATATTTTGTTCCTGTAAACGTCTTTTTTCTTCATTTTTTGTCCGTTTCTGATAACAAATTTGATGCTTTTACGTATATAACTCAAAAAAATAATATAAAACAGTTTACAAAATCATTTATTCTGTTTATCTTTCAACTGTTTTTAAAAAGGGAATATTAAAATATTGATTAACAAATATTTTAATTTGAATAAAACAAGAACTGATAACGATTTTCCTACATAATATTAAATTTTTATTTTACTGATATAAGCCGTGGTAGATGAGAGACTTACTTATTTCTCATTAAATATCATTTACACAACTGTCATTAATAATAATATTGGATATTTCTAAAATTCGAATGAAATCAAAAACAATACTATTTTTATTTTCTTTACTATTTTTATTTTCTTTCTTATTATTATCATTTAATTCTCTGCCTGAAGGAGGGAGTGGAAAAAAGCTAGGTAAAAAATTAGACGATGATAATTCAAAATACACGAATGTCGGTAATATAGGATTAACAGTAACTAATTTTGGAACGTACGGAAATGGATTTTCGTTATGGCCTGAACAACCCAGTTGTGAATATCCTCTCGGCAGCGGAATAGAGCACATTTTTGACGGTGGCCTTTGGATAGGCGGATTTATTGCAAACGATTCACTCGGTAGCGGAAGAACCGGTCCGTTCGTAACTACCGGTGCAGTTGATGCTGCATCTGTTTCATCAAGAGGAGGTGGTTTCGAATTTACTAATGCGCCGGGAAGTCGTGTCGTTGAAAGATCCTCGCTTTTAAATTCTCGTTTTTATGAACCGCAAGCAGTATCCCATCAGGATTTTGTAATGGATTATTCCGATACAAATACCGTCCTTTCAAATGGAGAACCCATCGAAAATCATAATCCGTTAGGTGTAGCTGTCCATCAGGAAACTTATGCGTGGAACTATCCTTTTGCTAATTTCTTTGTTATCATGAATTATACCATAAAGAATGTGTCGAAAAAATATATTGATTCTGTTTATATAGGATTGTGGACTGATGCAGTTGTTAGAAATACAAAAATTACATCACCGAGAATTGGAGCTGCTTTTTATAATAAAGGCGGAGACGGTTACAAAGATTCGATGAAAATTGCTTATGAGTTTGATGCTACCGGTGATCCCGGCTTTACAAATAGTTATATCGGTGTGCAATTTTTAGGCTCTACACCTACTATCGATAGCAATTTTGTTGTTAATCTTGATACGGTTTCGTCAACTAATTTTGTTAGCTGGCAATATAAAAACACATCCGATCCAAATTTCTTCGCACCGCAAACAGATTTTGAACGTTATAATAAAATGCAGGGCTTCTTCGGCGGTTCTAATAGATTTGGAAAGGGTGTAAATCCTGCAGATCTGAAAAAGCCTTCGAACCGGTCGATCTTAATTACACACGGTCCTTTCAAAAATATTGCCCCCGGTGATTCCATTAATATTGTATATGCAATTGTTTGTGCAAAAAAATATGGTAATGATCCGATGTATTTGGATACCGAAACACAAAAATTAAATTTGTATTCAAATGCCGAATGGGCTTTACGGGCATATTTCGGAGAAGATAGGAATAGAAACGGCAGGTTGGACCCAGGTGAAGATCTTGACGGTAATGGTAAAATAACCCGTTATATTTTACCGGCTCCTCCGGCAATACCAACCGTAAAAGTAGTACCCGGAAATAATTCTGCGGATATTTATTGGGATAAACGAGCCGAGGCATCTGTAGACCCTATTTCTAATAAAAAAGATTTCGAAGGATATCGTATTTATAGAACTCAAGCGGGCTTTGATCTTAATCAAGCAAAAGATATCAATTCTTCATTAGTGCTTTTAGCTCAATTCGACAGTACCGGCAATTCATACGGATTTAATACCGGGTTTAAATTTGTACAATTGAAAGAACCAGCTACTTTTAATGGGGATACTACAAAATATTATTATAAATATGCAGTGAATGATTTATTGAACGGATGGCAATATTTATTTTCTGTATCGGCATTCGATAAAGGAGATCCTGCAAATAATCTTAAAAGCCTGGAATCCAGTCCCCTGGCTAATCTTTCAAGGATTTTACCCGGAACTCTTCCAAATGTTAATGATTCTAAAAAAGTAGGGGTATATCCGAATCCATATTATGGAAATGCATATTGGGATGGAAATTCGGAACGGTTAAGAAAAATTTATTTTTATAATCTTCCTCCGGAAAGTGAAATAACAATTTACACTTTGTCCGGAGATGTAGTGAAAAGGATAGAACATCATAAAAATAGTAATGACTCAAATGTTCGTTGGTTTCAACATTACGCCGGCGACGGTAAACAAATAATGACCGGTGGAGAAGATGCTTGGGATCTTCTCAGCGATTATGATCAAGCTATTGCTTCCGGTTTATATTTGTTTACCGTTAGGGACAAAAGAACCGGCAATATAATGCGAGGAAAGTTCTTAATAATCAAATAATATTTAGGAGGGTATAGAATGAAAATTATACTTTTACTTTTAACGGTTTTTTCTTTTTCTTTTATAACATTTGCTCAATATAAACATGTAACTATAAAAGATATTCAATATCAAAATCCTGATTCATTGAAAATTTATTTTGAAGATGATAAGCCTTCGCCTCTTAACAACGATACGGTTACTGTAACGGGGATAGTTATGAGTGCCAGTTATCAATATGCAAATCCCGATAGCTTGGTTTTAATGTATGCTGGTTCCGGTGCATTGGGTATTTATTTGCAAGATACTTCTCAAACTGCATGGTCCGGTATATTTGTTAGGCAGGTTGGAACTACCGGTGCGTTTGCCAATTTGGATTCGGGAATGGTTATTAACCTAACCGGAGTAGTAAATGAATATTCTTCTTCTACTCAAAAAACTACACAATTAAATGTATTAAATTTTGATGCGGCAGACGTCATAAATATTAAACCGCGTCCTCAACCGGTGTTGTTGACACTTGATTCATTAAAAGTAATTGGAAGCGATGCACCAAAAGCTATTGCGGAAAAATGGGAAGGCGTTTATATAGAAATTAGAAATGTTACAACTTTTAATAGAACAAGTAGCGGAGGATTTAAAGTTTTCGATTCTAATAACTTAACTCTTAACATCGGAACTAAATCGGATTATTATTATAATCATACACCTCCGCTTGATAATACTAAATTAAGCTATATAAGAGGATTTATCGAAACGAGAAGTATCGGTTCCAATGGAATTACACTAAATCCTGCTTATCCGAATGATATGAAAGTAGGAACTTTCCCTCCATCGATTACAAATGTATTGAGGGATACGGCTCTGGTTCCTTTTGGGCATAATGTTAAAATTTCTGCCGATATTGTTGATAATGACGGGATAGTAAAAAAGGCAAAATTGAGTTATCGTGTGAACGGAAGTAATGCCGTTTTAATTCCGATGATTAAGCAAACCGGTACGAATTCATGGACTGCAACTATTCCGGCTCAAAATGATTCGGCGTTAGTTGACTTTTTTATTTCTGCTACCGATAATGATAATAATGTTTCTTTATCTCCTTCCGATACTGCGAGAAATAGATATTTCTATTTTGTGTTGAACAGGCCTTTAAGAATTCAAGATGTACAGTATGCACCGTTTCCTGGAGGCTATACGGCATATTTTGGATATAAAGTTGTTGTTAGAGGAATCGTTACGGCGGATACAACCGATTTCGGGAATCAAGTCTATATTCAAAACGGACAAGGTCCTTGGAGCGGTATTAGAATAAATGGTACTGAAGTTCTAAAGCTGAGAAAAGGAGATGATGTTTCCGTTACCGGAACTGTCGGTACTTCTAATGTTACATGGATAACAGGATTGGATGCTCTTTCTACCGTTACTATTCATTCCAAAGGTAACAAACTACCTGATGCTCAGGTTCTTTCGACAGGCATGATTGATAAGAAAAGCGCCGGGACTCTAGACGCAGCTAAATGGGAGGATGTTCTTATACAATATAAGAATGTGACTGTTTCTCGAGAAAATGCCGATGGAAAACCAGGTATCGATGAAGGTTCGGGCGGAAACAGAAATTTCGGTGAAATGTATATAAATGACGGCTCCGGAAGTACAAGAGTCATTCTAAAGGGAGGGGCACATCATTATGATAATGGATGGGATTCCACCGTTATAAAAGACCCGAATTTAATTCAGCTAAAAACGGGAGATAAATTCTCTTCAATTACCGGTATCCTATTTCATTCATACGGTAATTATAAATTGAAACCTAGAAAGGATAATGATTTTACCGGATATATAATGACGGAAGTTAAAACTATTAAAAATGTTTACCCCGGTTCGTA
>CBFDUR010000226.1:0-4474 GCA_965613005.1 uncultured Ignavibacteriales bacterium | reverse complement strand
AATATATCTACATTGTAAGAACGAAGAATAACATCAGGGCTGTAATAAAGGAGCATCCGTCGTAATGAAAGGATCGGAAGATGTAAAGAATAACCTGCTAAAAGAATAAGGGTAATCCTTCCTAATTTTTTCCAAAATCTTTTCCCGAATTTTCTTAATTCGAATGTATCATCTTTTGTCGACAGCATGAATACAAAACCGGATACAAACAAAAATGAAGGTGCAACCAATCCATTTATAAAATTCAGGATTGGGAACCAATCAGTGCTTTTTAACGAAGGCATCAGCATTGAGTTGAAAATATGAACTTCGATCATTACCAATAATGCCCAACCTCGCAGCAAGTCTATAAAAATAATTCTGGTTTTTTCTTTCAAGGGTGATGATAAGGTTTATAATTATTAAAATTAATCAGTTGTTTCAAATTAAAAGTTCTTTTTCGTTTTTATTAGATCATTGTTTTAACTTCAGTCGGTTCGAAAATTTATTACTGTCTCTGTACTAACTGAACAGAAATTGATTAGATAATTCATTTGGAAATTTCGTAATTTACTAAATAAAATCTAAAAAACTTGATACTGATACGATTATTTACATAAATTTTTCAGAGGATGACTTTATCGGGAAGTTCTCGAAATATTAAAGTTTTTGATACGGAGATAAAGTTTAAACATAGATTTTTTTCATTAAATATTTTTATCTTAATTGTGTGAGGCGAAGTTAAAAAGTCATTTCCAAGTTTTTGAATGTGAACATCAACAAAGGATAAGACTTTTTCATAAGGTAAATATAATTATACATCAAATAAAAAGAACAGATATGAAACTTGCGACTCTTTGTTATTTAATCGATAAAAAGAACAATAAAACATTGATGCTTCACAGAATAAAAAAAGAAAATGATTATCATGAGGGCAAATGGAACGGGCTTGGGGGAAAATTTGAACCTGGAGAGAGCCCTGAAGAATGTGCCATCAGGGAAGTAAAAGAAGAATCGGGTTTAACAATGGTGAATCCCGAATTACGCGGCTTTATTACTTTTCCATTATTCGATGGTGTAGATGATTGGTATGTTTTTATTTTTACTGTAGATACTTTTAATGGGAAATTGATCGACTCTAAAGAAGGTATTCTTAAATGGATTCCGAATAAAGAAATTTATGCGTTAAATTCATGGGAAGGAGATAAAATCTTTTTGAAATGGCTGGATCAAAAGAAATTTTTCACTGCCAAGTTTATTTATGAAAACGGCAAGTATAAAACACACACGGTTTACTTCTATTAAAACTACATTTACCATATAGTATCTTTTCTGATTTTTGCTTCATGATTTCGATAATTGTTTTAATATTTGTTTTTATCCTGATTGCGAAACGTCAAGTAGGAAACTTTAATTTTGATATTTGGCAAATAATGCTCGGTGGGGCTGTTGCCGTTTTAATTACAAATCAAATTTCCGTTCCTGATGCTTTAAGCTCTATAAACATTGATGTAATTTTATTTTTATTCGGAATGTTCGTAGTTGCTGTTGCGCTTGAAGATAGCGGATATCTTTCTCATTTAATCTCCGTTTTAACCGGAAATGTAAAGTCGGTAGACACTTTGGTCTTTTACCTTTTATTTGGCGCCGGCTTAGCTTCTGCTATTTTGATGAATGATTCATTAGCCATAATAGGAACACCTGTCGTTTTGCTTATATCGAAAAAGCATAATATTAATGCAAAGATGTTATTAATCGTTTTGGCTTTTGCAATAACGATAGGTAGTGTTATGAGCCCTATCGGTAATCCTCAAAATTTGTTGATTGCGATACACGGTAATATTCACAATTCATTTCTAAACTTTTTGCAATATTTATTCATTCCGACAATTATTAATCTTTTTGCCGCCTTTTTGATAATAAGAATATTTTATCGAAAACAATTTAATCACCTGATACTTCATCATTCCGAAGAACCCGTTAAAGATATAAATCTTGCAAATATATCTAAAGCCTCGCTTTTAATTATGCTCGTATTAATTTCAATAAAGGTAACAATGGCGTTTCTCGACGAAGGAGCTGAGTTTAAATTAACTTATATAGCTTTGGCAGCTTCATTACCGGAGCTCCTCTTTAGCAAGCGAAGGATTGAAATAGTTAAAAAAATAGATTGGCATACGCTAATATTTTTCGCCTCGATGTTCATCCTTATGCAAAGCGTATGGAACACAGGTATATTCCAGGAAATAATTAAAGATTCTCATTTTAATTTTGCATCTGTGTTTTTAATTTTAGTTGTGGGCATATTGCTTAGCCAATTGATTTCCAATGTTCCGCTCGTTGCTCTTTATCTTCCCGTGCTAATGAGCAATAATGTTGCGCTTAAAGGAATGATGGCGTTAGCGGCAGGGAGTACAATTGCAGGAAATTTATTTATTCTCGGGGCTGCAAGCAATATTATCATAATTCAAAATGCGGAAAAGAAAGCAGGGGAAACTATAACATTTTTTGAATTTGCAAAGGTAGGAATTCCGGTAACTATTTTTAACGCACTTATATACTATCTGTTTTTAAAATGAATGAACAGTAATTTATTATCGATGATTTATATAAAAAATTTCTATTATACGTTTAATCATACTAAATAGCGTTTTCTGAATAAAACTTTACAACGCTAAAGTGTCATTGCGAGGAGAGGAGCGACGAAGCAATCTAATAATTGATAAGAAGTTATTGATCTCGCCTGTCTTGCTGATAAGGCATACTTCACTCGATGAACCGGGTACTCAATGAAGAATATGAAATCAGACAAAATTATGAAACGTTCTACTAGTGCAATGTTAAGTATATAGTGTCGGTCAGTCAGCCACCCCTCACCCCAACCCTCTCCCAAAGGGAGAGGGAGTAAAAGCCCCTCGCTTTTTAAGAGAGGGGTTGGGGTGAGTTTCGCAATTATGCGACAAAATAAAATTAACATAACACTAGTTAACAATCAGAACTATCTTTCCGATATTTTTATTTTCTTCCATATATTTATGCGCTTCTGCAACTTTATCCCATTCAAAAATAGAATCTATTACCGGATGCAATTTTCCCAGATTAAATTTTTTCAATGCAAATTCGGAAAATTCTTTTGTAAGTTTAATTTGGTAATCTAATTTTCTCGACCTTAGTGTTGACCCCAAAATAGTTATTCGTTTAGACAATAACTTTTTTAAATCAAATTCATCAACCTTACCGCCTCCCAGCATCGCTAAAATTATTAACATGCCGTCGATATTTAATGAATTAATATCTTGATTGAAATAAGGACCTCCGATAAAATCAATAATTAAATCCGCGCCTTTACCGTTTGTAAATTCTAATATTTTCTTTTCAAAACTTTCACTTTTATAGTCGATTGTCATTTCTGCCCCTAGATTGATACAAGCCTGATGTTTTTGTTTTGAAGCAGTCACAACAATTTTTGCACCAAGTTCACTAGCTATTTGAATAGCCGCCGTACCCACACCGCTGGCGCCTGCATGAATCAAAACAGTTTCGTCTTTCTTTAATTTTCCATACCAAATTAATGATTGATATGCAGTTAAGAATGCTTCAGGAATAGCGGCTGCTTCATGCATTGACAAATTGTTGGGAACCGGCATTGCCATTTCTTCATTTATTACTGCATATTCAGCATAACCACCCCCAGGGATTAGTCCAAATATTTCGTTGCCTTTATCCCATTTGGTTACTTTCTTACCCGTATTTGTAACAACGCCTGCTATCTCAAGTCCCAGTATTGGACTAGCACCGGCTGGCGGTGGGTATTTCCCTTTCCTTTGTAGTGTATCGGCTCTATTTAATGCAATTGCTTTTACTTTTACAAGAAGCTCATTTTCTTTTGGTTCCGGTGTATTAAATTCACCTAATTTCAGAACGTTCGGTTCTCCCGGAGCTTCAAATATTATTGCTTTCATACATTATTATAATATTTTGATGAAAAAAATAATTTGAGAATTCAACAATATTTTTAGTTTCATCTGTTGATAATTTAAAATTTTTTTATAAATTGCTTCAAATCTTAACAAAGATAAATTTAAAGAAATTAAACCATTAGCTAAGTTGAACAAAGTAAGAAGATTGCAAAAACACGATAATAAAGCCCCTATCTCTAAGAAAACAAAATAAAAAGAGAAAAGGAAAAGAACTTCTCCCAAAATGAGTTATCATTTAATACGGGCTCAAGTTCAATCCCTTCTCTCATAATCTCACGCTAAAATTTAAGGAAACTTATTCAATATGTCAAACGACAATACACAACAGCCAATACAACAAACTATTTGAAAATCAACTTGCTTTACTTTCTGTCTTCAGTAAGAATGACAGCCTGCAACGAAAATACCGTTGATTAAACATTTTAAGTTTTATGCAAATGTTTTCGGACTACATTCGTAGTCTTAACCTGGACAAGCCGGAACCAAAAAGGGATTTATATTGAAAAATTAACAGT
>CBFDUR010000225.1:0-4475 GCA_965613005.1 uncultured Ignavibacteriales bacterium | reverse complement strand
ATTCTAAAAAGGGCACTTTTCCCCCTCTCCTAAAGGATAGAATTATTAAAAATATATATCCATATTTAGAATAGAGCCTAGTCTTTTAGAGTTTTTACCTCAAAATGAAATTAAAAATTACTTAAAAACGCGTGGCAAAAATTTGTTGAATAAATCAAGTTTTATTTTCTGGGAAAAATTAACTTTTCATGATGAGCTTTGGACAAATTAAATTAAAATATGAAGTTTTAAATACCGGTAGATATGAAGTTTTGGATGAATTATCCGACTTTAAGAAAGATTTTTATTTAGCCGGCGGTACGTGTTTAGCTCTTCAAATAGGTCACAGAACTTCAGTTGATTTTGATTTCTTTACTTCAAATAGTTTTTCAAATAACTTAGTAATAGAAAAAGTAAAAACTATTTTCTCTTCAAATTCTATCTTAGTTATTCAAAACGAAATTAATACATTAACTTTCCTGTTGGATTCGAAGATTAAAATCTCATTTTTTAAATTGAGTTACCCCAATATATTGCCTTTAATAAATACAAAATATTTTAGATTGGCTCAAATAAAAGAAATAGGAATAATGGAAATTTTAAAATTAATGCGTGCAACTTACAAAGATTATGTTGATATTTTTTATATACTGAAAAATAACAATTTACCAGATATAATTTCATTAGCTAAAAAAAAGCATCCTGAATTTGACAGTACAATCTATTTAAAAGCATTAATTACAAAAGATGATATTGCTGATTCCCAAATTATGTTCCAGCCTGGTTTCGAGATTTCGAGAGAAAAAGTTTTTGATTTTATTGAAAAAGAAACAATAAAATATATTTATAAATATCAATTGTAAAAGATAGCAAAAAAACATTAAAAGAATTTGGACAAAGAAATTTAGGAAATTATGATTTTATTTCCTTAGTAATAAATGGGAAGTACTTATCGAAGGAACAAGTAGTTATTGCTTTGGGGATAACAATGAACGGAGAAAAAAATACCGTTAGGTTCTATCCGTTCAATCATAGAAAACAGAGAAGTAATAAAAGGTTTACTAAAAGACTTAGCAGCAAGGGACTTTTTAAGTTCAACGAAGAAATAGTTATAATAACAGATGGTTCAAAAGAGTTAATGAAAGGAGTCCGGGAGAGCTTTGGTAAATATGCAGTTGCACAAAGAAGTACTTGGTATAAACAGGAAAATGTAGAAGACTATCTTTCGGAAATCCAAGGCCGTTACAGAGGGAAGCTACAAAGAGCTTATCTTGAAAAGCCGGATTATACAAAACCGTAAAAGCAAGATTGTATACAATAGCTGTCTATTTTTAACTAAGGTTGACTTTTTGCCGATTATTTAGATTATTGATTAATAAATTTATGAGTATTAAAGCAAAATATGTTCATACAAACTTGATTGCTGAAGATTGGCATTCTTTAGTTGATTTTTATATTAAAATATTCAATTGTGAGAAAGCCCCTCCCGAAAGGCATTTTAAAGGAAAAGCACTTGAAAAAGGTACCGGAATTCCGGGGGCTGAATTAGAAGGTGTTCATCTGAAATTACCCGGTTATGGGAAAGATGGTCCGACTTTAGAAATATTTCAATATAATAAAATGATGGATAGACAAATGATTGCGGTGAATAGACCGGGTTTTGGACATATCGCCTTTTCAGTAGAAAATGTTGAACGTGCAGCAGAACAAGTTTTAAATGCCGGTGGAAAGAATCTCGGTGATATTGTTACTTTAGAAACTGCCGATGGTGCGAAAGTAAAATGGGTATATTTAACCGACCCTGAAGGGAACATAATTGAACTGCAATCATTGATAAAATAATTCCAATTACTCGTCAGACATAAATTTTTTTGCTTCGATTGGAATTATAAAAGAAATAAAGGACAGGGGATTTATTGAGTTCGTTAGAAATGATGTGAAAAAATTAGTTCTTTCGAAGAAGCGGGTTGACTAAGAAATCTCTTTTAAAACAGGAAATTTCTCTCATGCACTCGGAATGACAAAAAAAATATGAGCAGGAGATTTTCCCCTTCGGTTGAGATAACAAGAAGAATTAAATCATTCAAAGTTTTATGAATTTATTGTTTTTCTTCAGTGAATAAGCGGGTTGCGGTTTCAACTCCTTGAAGTGTTTCGGCAATAATGCCTAACTTAATATAAACCGGTCTTATAAGTTTTTTCATTTTAGGCAAATTTTTTAAAAAGTAAATTGCCCCTATCAAACAAAAAACTCCACCGATGATTAAAGTTAGCGATGCACCAATCAATCCGGCAAAAGCACCGGCTAACAAACTGCCGAAAGGAGCCACGCCTCTGAATGACATGGCGTAAAGGCTCATGACTCTTCCCCGTTTATCGTTATCTACTATTGTTTGTAATAAAGTGTTACTCCCTGCCAGTTGGATCATCATTCCCAATCCGGTAACAAACATAAATACTATAGAGAGAAAAATTACATGTGATAGGGCAAAGGCAATTAGCCCTATTGCAAACGCTCCGGTTGCATACGCAATGAGTTTGATTAATCCCAAAACATTTTTCTTATTCATTAGATAAATTGCGCCTGTTAAAGCGCCAAAGCCTGATGCCCCCATTAAAAAACCAAATAAACCGGCACCTCCATGGAAATAATCTTTAACAAAAATTGGAGCTAATATTCTAATAGGGGTCCCCATAAAACTAACAAACGCTAATAATAATAGAATAGATTTTATGGGATTAAACCCGAATGCATATTTCATTCCTTCTTTTAATTCTTTAATTGTTTCAGTCTTCTTACCGGGTTCGTGTACATAGTTAATATCCATTTTAAATAGCGAAATTATTACGGCAATGTAGCTAATTGCGTTCAAAAGAAAGCACCAGCCTTCACCTAAAACAGAAATTAAAATACCCGCAATTGCCGGACCTATTAGCCGTGCTGAATTTACCATACTGGAGTTAATGGCTATTGCATTTCCAAGATCTGCTTTATTATTTCCGATCATATCGACCATAAATGATTGGCGCGTCGGCATATCGACTGCATCAAAGATGCCTAATACAATGCTTAAAACAATAATTTCCCAAATTTGAATCGTATTTGTTAAAACTAGCCCTGCAAGTACAAATGCTTGAAGCATCGAAAGGGTTTGAGTATAGATTAGAATTTTGTGTTTATTAAATCGATCTGCAAAAACACCTGCAAACGGTGTAATTATTAATAATGGAATCTGACCTGAAAAGCTAACCACTCCTAAAAGAAAAGCAGAATCGGTTAAACGGAAAACAAGCCAGATTAACGCTATCCGTTGAACCCAAGTACCAATCACGGAAAGGCCTTGCCCGCTGAAATATAAACGGAAATTTTTGTGTCTCAATGCCCTTAAAGCTTCAAAACGGACAAAGAATTTTTTGGTAGGATCACTATTGTTTTTTATCATACGTTACTTCTTTTGTCCAAAGTTTCTTGTCTATCATATCCACAATAATTCAGAAAATTAAACTTGTTTTCTCACGGTACTCATGCAAACTGATAAAATTAATGGATAGAACCTGAAATTGTCCAAAAAGTAATTTTTACTGTCATTCTAAGTATCTGTGCGACGAAGATTCTGTTATTTTGATTATTAAGGACATCCTTCACTTTCCGCCTGAGGCGGACAGGTAGTTCAGAGTGACAATTCCTTGTCCTTTGGACAAATTCATTATAATTCTTCCGCCGGAAATTATTAATGAAGTACATCTTAAAAGGTCATAAGAAAAGTTCTCGAGCTATAAATATTAACAAAAATTAAAGCTTTATCGTTAGAAAAATACCTTTTATTGGAACTTATTAATTAAGGACATCGCCGACAGCTTCTCTTAGCGAATACGTATTAATAACATTCTGATATATTACTCTAAGATGTGAAAATTGAGCTTCAGCCAAAGATGTTTCAGCATCCAGAAGGTCAAGATTTGTTATGACTCCGTTTTTATAAGAAGACCTCGCCCTCCGAAGAGCTTGTTTAGCTTGTTCCACTTGTAATTTTGCGGTACTTAATTGGCTTCTACTTGTTTTCAATTCGGAGATAGCTTGCTCTACTTCGATTTTAATTTTTCTTTTTAATGTGGCTATTTGCTCATTATTTGCATTCAAATTCGCCTGAACCTCCTGTACTTGTGCTTCTTTCCTATTTCCGTTAAAGATAGGTATATTAGCAGAAATTCCAACTATCCAATTACCTCTTAATGCATTGAGATTGGGCATATAACCATTTTTTAATCCATAGTTCACTAAAGCGTTTAGCGTGGGCATGTCACTAAGTGAAGCCACTTGTTTTTGCATTTTTAGAGAATTATTCGCATCTAGTGCCATTTTAATCTCTTCACGCTGATTAAATGCCAAAGCCATTAATGAATCGAGATTAATTGATTGTTTAATTAATGAAAGATTTCCTTGTATCTTCAAAGGAGTATTTGAAGATAAACCCATTAAACTTTTCAGTGCAATT
>CBFDUR010000224.1:0-4481 GCA_965613005.1 uncultured Ignavibacteriales bacterium | reverse complement strand
ATGAGTTTTTCTTGTGTCAACAAAGCCAATACGACAGAACATATTTGACTTTATATTAGGCATCATTTATGAAAGAAATATTTTGTCAAAAATTTTCATAATTCTCATTTATACCTTTTTAGACCGGACTCATCTATAAAAAAATAATTTTATAGTTAGCCTCATGAACTAACTTCGCACGGGTATGATGAATTTCTTTCCCAAATTTTTCCTCTCATTTCGACTTAATGGAAAAATCTCTTGTTTAGAAAGAAACCCATAAATCACTTTACTTTTTCAAAAAAATTCTATGTTTTCTCGCTGCTTTCTTTCGCTCCTGAAGATTCTTATTATAATCTAGGGATAAAAGGGTAGATCCCTCAGTCCCATCTTTCTTTCGAAGTAATATGACTTTCTCTTCCTTGTCATTGTTATAATTTAACCGAATAAACATTTTTAACTCCGCTAATGGATGAAATAGATAATAAAAGATTTTTATCAATCTCACTATCTACATTTATTACAGTTAAAGCTTCTTTTCCGACGTCAAGCCTTCCGAGCGACAGCCCGGCTATATTTATATTTGCATCGGCTAAAATTTTACCGACATTAGCTAGCATTCCGGGTTTATCTATATTTGTATAGAGCAACATGAAGCCTTCCGGTTTTAATTCAAGATGGTAATTATCAATGTCGACAATTCTAATCTCCTTATTACCGAATACCGTACCGGCAAGTAATCGATCTTCTTTATCGGTTACAAAATTAACGGTTAATAAATTAGTATAATTTGAATTAGCGCCTGATTTGATTTCATTAATAACAATTCCCATTTCTTTAGCCAGAAAGGGGGCATTTATTAGATTAACACCTGCAGTAAGTTTCTTCGATAGAAATCCTTTCAAAACGGCAGTTGATAATAATGTTGTAGATGAATGTAATAATTCACCACTGAAATTAATATTTATTTCCTTTAATTGTCCCTTATTCAATTGAGCATGAAGTACCCCTAAATTTTCCGCTAATCTTACATACGGTGCAAGTTCTTTATTATCTTCAGATAAGATTGCCGAAGCATTAATCGCACCTCTAACTCCTTTATTTTTAAACAAAGAAACAATTTGTTCAGCAATTTGAATAGCAACTTTTTCTTGAGCTTCTTCAGTGGAAGCTCCCAGATGCGGAGTAGCAACTATTTTTGGATGATGAATAAAAGGGCTATTGGGAACCGGCGGCTCTGTAACATAAACATCAAAAGCAGCACCGGATACTTTACCGGAATTAAGTGCTTGCAACAAATCATCTTCATTAACTATTCCACCGCGCGCGCAATTTATTATTTTCACTCCATCTTTACATATTTTTAATTTTTCTTCCGAAAGCATGTTTCTTGTTTCATCGGAAAGAGGCACGTGGAAAGTTAAAATATCTGATTTCAAATATACTGTATTGAGGTCTACTAATTTTACCCCCATTTTATTAGTGATCTCCTCGGAAAGAACAGGATCATAGCCTATCACATTCATATCAAATGCTTTTGATCTCTTAGCTACTTCTCTTCCAACCTTACCCAAGCCCACTACCCCCAAAGTCTTACCTTGAAGTTCGGTACCTTTATATTTTTTTCTATCCCATCTGTCTTCTCTCAGCGATTGATTAGCCTGCGGAATATTTCTGCACATTGATAACATTAACGCCATTGTGTGCTCTGCAGTTGAAACGGTATTCCCTCCCGGTGTATTCATTACAATAATACCTTTACGCGTGGCAGCTTCAATATTTATATTATCAACTCCGGCACCGGCACGCCCAATTACTTCCATATTATCCATCAAATCTATTAAATCCGCCGTTACCTGCGTATCGCTTCTAACGACCAGTGCATTATAGTCTTTTATCACCTTTTTTATTTCATCTACGGGCATTCCGGGATTATAATTTATCTCGAATCCATTTTCTTCGAATATCCCTGCACATTTTTTATCAACCGCATCAGTTATTATAATTTTTTTCATTTCTCTCCAAAATTGATTCTGAATTAGTAATTTCAAATAATTTTTTTATAATACCGTATTTAATTTTTGAACAATATGAGCTTTCGGAAGAGTGCCTATAATTGTATGCTTAAGTTCACCATTGTTAAATACTAATAGGGTAGGTATACTTCTAACCCCAAATCTGATAGCTATCTGAGGATTTTCATCAACGTTTAATTTGCCTACTTTAATTTTTCCATCGTATTCCTGAGCTAATTCCTCAACTACAGGAGCAATTATTTTACATGGACCACACCAAACAGCCCAAAAATCTATTAATACGGGTTTATCAGATTTCATTACTTCGTCATCAAAGTTATCTGTTGTTAATGTAATGGGTTCCATTTTATTCCTTTTTATATGATTGGATTATTTTTACAAATTTATATGAGATTCACCTTGGCCGACAAATTGTACGCAATCTTCGCCACCGTCGGCATGCACAATGCTTCCCGATATCCATTCTCCGCCATCTTTGCAAAGCAATGATATTACCTTAGCTACATCTTTAGGAGTAGTTGAACGAGCTCTCGGATTTTTTCTTCTCGCAATTTCTATCAACTTGGCAAACCCCGGAATTTTTTTAGCTGCGGGCGTATTCGTAACACCTGCCATTATTGCATTAACCGCTATTTCCATATTTCCAAGCTCGGAAGCCAACTGCCTTATATGTGATTCTAAAGCAGCTTTTGCCGCTGAAACAGCACCATAAAAAGGAATGGCTGTATGTCCACCGGAACTAGTCATTGCAAATATTCTAGCCTTCTTTGCAAATAATTTGTTTATTAGGAGGTCTTGAACCCAGTACACAAGCGAATGTGCCATCACATCAAGCGTCATCTCCATTTGAGCTTTTGTCAAACATTGCTGACCTTCCATTGGGACAAAGGGTCTCAATGTACCAAAGGCTAATGAATGAATCAGAACTTTTATTACCGGTTCCCCATTCGAAAAAGATTTAATATCGCTAATAATTTCAGCTCTTTTACCGGCATCGGCAGCATTAACATTATAAAACTTTTCATTCACTGAAAATGATTTAATTTGATTCTTAATACGTTCAACATTTGGAAGAGTAGCCTGACGATCAAGATGGATACCGATAATATTATAACCATCTTCAGCTAATTTAATCGCCGAAGCTCCTCCAAAACCCGATGAAGCGCCGAGTATTACTGCCCAGTATTTATTATTCTCATTCTTTTCCATTCGATATGCATCCTTTTACTATTTTTTTTGATTTGGGGTATAAAAATTACAAAATAGAATTTAGTGAAACAACAATCACTTTAGTATAATTATTCCATTTTGCGATTAAATTCAATTAATTGTGAAAAACATCATAATAAACCGGCGTTGGTAAGCAATTCATAATATTGTTTTAACGATCAAAATAAAGTTAAAATGGAAGTTTTTTCATCCACGTAAAAGACCGGATTAATTAAACATTCACGATTAAGTTATCAGGACAGAAAGTTATTTTATGAAAATATTCCTAATCGAAACATAATCGATATAGGGTTATTTTTAATTCAAAAGGATCGAATCCTCCCCCAATAATTTCACAATATCCTCAATTAATTTATGTGTGACTTTCACTTTATAAGATTCAAGGAAAAACACGCGTTTTGCCGGTTCATTTCCAGATAAATGAATATACAGCGGTATTTTACCTTTATGTTCTCCAAATAAATCTTTTAAATCGTGCAATTGCTTAACGTCATGTTTTTTTTTATCGATAAATATTTTAACGCTTTCGGCAAATTGATCACCGGCCTTTTCCAAGGGTACAACCTCTGCAATTTGCAATTTTATTGAATCACCACTACTTTCGGGTTTGCCTATTATAAACACGTTTTCTTCTTCTTTTAGAGATGCGCCATATTTTTCATACGCTTGAGAAAACATCATACACTGACAAGAGCCGGAAAGATCATCCAGTGTAAAAAATGCCATTTTTCTACCTGATTTATCAATCTTATATCTTAAAGAATTAATAACACCACATGCTCTGACTATATCGGTATCCTCCATTTTATCTGTTTCCCCCAAGTGAATAGAAGTAAAAGAGTTATATTCAACTTCATATTTTTGAAGGGGATGTCCGGAGACATAAAAACCAATTACTTCACGTTCTTTAGCCAAATATTCACGTTCCGGCCACTGGGAAACTTCAGGCAGTGGAGGTTCAGGAATTTTCATTTCATCCTTTAATTCACTAAAAAGACTATCAACCGACGAAAGAGCTGAATGTTTAATCTTTGCGCCAAATTCCAAGCCCGATTCCACTGCTTCAAATAACGCTGCCCTGTTTTTATTAATCGAATCAAACGCTCCGGCTAATACCAACCCTTCGAGAGTTCTCTTATTCACAACTCTTGTGTCGACATTTGCACAGAAATCATATATACTGGTAAAATTCCGATTGATAGAATCCCTAGCCCTAATGATCTCTTCTACGGCAGG
>CBFDUR010000223.1:0-4482 GCA_965613005.1 uncultured Ignavibacteriales bacterium | reverse complement strand
TTCTCATTCTCTTAGTCCCTCATTCTCCTCGTCTCTCAGTCCCTTTTTCCCTTCCGTCCCTTAGTCTCATCCCCTCATATTCTCAAAATCTTATCCTCGGAACCTTTGTCCTTTTTGTATTTTTACTTTGGCAATTATTTTATTATTATTTTTTCAAATAATGCTTTGAAATATTCTCTCGACCAAATATCCAATTCATTGCTGTTTTTAATAAATGGCAAAACATCCCTTCTTGCTTTTTCAATATCTAAGTTATTTATTACGGAAGTGAATAATGCTTTAAGCTCTTCTTTACTAAATTTATTTTTTTTATTATAGTTTTGAGACTGCACCATTCTACTATAAAGGTGATTTAATGCCAAAGGAATACCCTTGCGAACAAACCAAGCAAAGTCATACCAATCGCGCCCTTTTACTCTGTTTTTCCATTTCCTAAAGAGAAGCGCATGCATTTTCCCGGCAAATAAATATGACGGGGAAATTAACTTTATACTGCATGGTATCGGTTCTATTAAAAATTTATTTTCTGTTTCGAAAACATCAGGAGGTTCTAAATCTACTTCAAGCTTAACCTTCATTATTTTGCCTTTGGGAATTAGATTTACAATTTCAGGAGGTGCACCAACTTTAATAATGTTTGTTAGCGTATCTGCTTTAATAAATGTCGATTCAATATTACTTTCAATGCTTTTCCTCTTTTCTGAAATTTCTACTGAAAACCCGAGACTTGAAAGTTCTTCCTTAATAGCTGCAAAATATTTATTGAAATTAAATTTTGATTGCGGATCTAACAACGTAAAATCCAAATCTTCCGAAAATCGCTGTAAGCCATAAAATATTCGCATTGCCGTGCCGCCGTAAAAAGCAGCATGATCAAAAAAGCCGGCTCTCCATAACCCCGCCAAAGCTACCTGTTGAATAATCTCTTTTAAAGCATTTTCATAATCTACCGTTGATTTTAAATTGTACTTCTCCAATAAATCTATAATCGCTTGGTGTATCATAATTTATTAATAATTTTAACTAAATTATTCAGAGTTTTCTTTTTGTACGGAAGTAATATCTCTTCAATTAATTTGCAATTTAATTCCATCAAAATTGATTTTTCGATTCTTAAATTTTCAAATAGATATTGAGTCATTCCTTTTTGTGTTAATAAAGCATTTTCAAAATATAACTTATCTATTAACGCCTTTTCCGGAGTAGCAATAAAATAACCTCTGCCGTCGCCCAATCTTTTCCAAGATATTCCAGCCGGATAATATCTTTTATTTAGAGCAGAATAATGAAATATTCCTAACGGTGTATTATATATTTTTTTTCTTTTAGCCGTAACGGAAGTAACAACTTCTACCCTTTCCGGTATAATGTTGTAATATGATAAAGCATATTCAAGTGAAATATAGGAAGGCCCGTAAAGTAAATTTGCTATTATCTCTTTTGAATAGACGGCAGGTACGTTTGTTATATTATTTTTTAGATAAAACCCTCGCTTTAATTTTAAAAGACTTCCACTTTTTAATAGTTTTGTGATTTTATCCTTTGGATATTTATATGATATTAATGCATCCGCTAAAGCAAGATGGTCAAATTCATTATATTTAATTTTATCTAAAATTCTCATTTACACAACCAATAAATCGATTTATTGACGAGTATTTGGTATTACTATCGCTAATTTAATCAAGATAAATTATAAATACAAATTTTAGACTCTACCACTATTGCCTTTCGAATTGCGACTGTAAAATATAATTGGAAATCTTCTTTTCTTTCTCTAATTTAGTTTTTTAAGATTCCATTTCCAACTGGAGCAATATCTTTTGTTTCACCTCTGTAGCCGTTTATTTGTGCCCAGCCGGTTATGCCGGGTTTAACAAGATGGTGCAGCATATATAAATGTATTTTATCTTTAGATTCAAGGTTGATACATTTAACTTTTTAAAATCTTCATTTTTAATTCTCATCAAAAATATTTGCGGTTATTAGCTTATAAAAAGGAATAAATATCACTTTTGTTTTATTTATTATTATCTGATTTGAATAACGCATATTAATAATAAAAGCTCTTTGGGGCGAATATTTTTCTATAAAGCTTCTTAGTGAACGTTTAACAGTGAAATTGTTAAGAGCAGTATATTTAACTTCAACCGGTATTATTTCACTGTTTTTATTAATCACAAAGTCTACTTCGGCTTTATCGGTGGTCCGCCAAAAATTAAGAATCCAGCTTTTCCAGAGTAAATGTTCATCGATTAAATTTTTTATAAAATTTTGAAACACAAAGCTGCATTCATTTTGATTTTGTTGCAGCATAAAAGAATCATTTGAAAAATTTCTTAATCCATAATCATAAAAGTAAACTGTTCTGGATTTAGTTAATTCTTTTAAGGAATTTCCTGAATATGGACCAATGGTTTGTATTACATAGGTTTTTTCAGCAAGATACAAATATTTTTTAAGCGTTATTGTGGAAATCCCGATTGCCGCAGCTAACTTAGAATAATTTAATAATCTGCCTATTTGAGAAGATAATATTTTAATTAATAAACTGAATGCATCGGGTCTGTCAATATTTAAAAGATTGACTATATCTTTCTCAATATAACTTCTATAAATTTCATCAATTATCTTTCTTTTTTCTTCTAAAGTATTTTCAGTAACAACCCTCGGATATCCGCCAAAACTTAAATATTCATTAAGTAATATCTCTGTTTTCTTATTTTCCAATTCAAAATAAGTACTCAGTTTATTTACGTATTTATATTCTGTTTTATAATTTACAAATTCCTTAAATGTAACAGGCAGCAGTTCGAACAGCCGCTTTCTGCCTGTTAGTGATTCCTGAATTTTTTCTTTTAACTCTAAGCTGCCCGAGCCGGACAAGATGAATTTATATGGCAAATCCAGATCATAAATTCCTTTTAGGAATAAACCTGCATTATCTTTTCTTTGAATTTCATCAATAAAAACATATCCGTCAGCACCTATTTCCAGTTTAATTTTACTTAAAAGTAAATCCTGACTTTCAAAAAATCTTTTATCAGCTTCATAGTCTAAATTAAGAAATAAAACCTTTTTCCCATCATTCTTTAGAGAATTGAGTAATTCCATCATTAAAGTTGTTTTACCAACCTGACGAGGACCAATTATAATTGAAATTTCTTTCGCATCGAGATGTTTTTTTATATCATTATATAAATTACGCTGAATTAACATTTTATATTTAACCCGATAATTTGTGTAATCAACTTATAAAATAACCGGGTTGTTCGCAAATTAAATTTCATCAGAATTTAGATTCCAACTTAAGTATTGTTCGGCGTAGAATATGACCAGGAGATTGAACATAGTTTGTGTGTCCGGTCTTAAATGTGTAGATAGTTTTAAAAGCTCTGAACTTTTGACTACCTTCGCTAAAAAATCCGGTAGTTAAAATTAAAAAATCATCAAAGTTTATGTTTTCAATCTGGTTTGGGAATATGGTTAAGTGAAAGTCACTTAAAAACTGATTGCTATTATTCTTAATCTGTTTATATAGTCTGTTTAATTTGTTTAAATCTCTATCTGTATGAGACATATAATTCCGAACTAGTCTATAATATTCATAGACCGTAATTAAATCACTTTGAATATTTATTGATAAATTAGATATTGTGTTCTGAAATTTGGTTTGACCATTTAATGGCTCACTCCACTCCGTATTTGGAAAGTAACTCATCCATTCTAATTTAAAGTCTTTTAAAAATTGTTCAGATTGTTGGGAAACGGAAGAGACATAATACTGTCTTATTCGTGAATTAAATTTTGAAAAATTCACTTCATCAACCTTTATATTATGTTTATCTGAAAGTCGTTGTATATAATCTTGTGAGTTTTCTTTGTTTGATTGTTCTATAAATTCCCTTATTGCAATTTCATTGCATTCAACAATAGCATCAAACTCCCCCAAAGTTTTCTTTAATTTTCTGTAAGCAAAAAACGAAAATTTTGTTATATCCAAATCTCTGTCTGACATTCTTATAGTTTCTTGTATTCGTTTAATTTTTCTTTAATCACATATAACGTGATTGACATACTCTGTACGACCGATAGGGAGTATGGAGTTATGTCTAATGTTACTTGCTGTTATTTCAACTTTTGTTAATCTTTGAATTTTTTCTTTCTTCAATTCTATCAATCGTTTCATGTATAGATTCTTTTTTTCGATAAACGCTTTTTAAACCTTCACTCTCAAATTGATCTAATTTTTTTTGAGCAAAGTCACACATTGCAATTTTAAAGCATAAATGAAATTCTTCTATTACCTTTGCTGAATTATTAATTGTAAACATACCAAATGATTGAAATTTATGATTGCTTTTGGTGTTCCTTTTATATGCGTCTTCCCAAATGACATCAAAATTTTTCACAATTGCATCATTAAGGACTTCTCCCATTTCTTTAACCAATCCATTGCTATATTCAAATTCTATTGAAATA
>CBFDUR010000222.1:0-4493 GCA_965613005.1 uncultured Ignavibacteriales bacterium | reverse complement strand
CGTTAAATTTTTGCTATATATTCCTTTTTGGTTCCGGCTTGTCCAGGTTAGGTAATAATAAATTAAAAGGAGTTTTATGAAATTTAGAAGACTTGGTAAAACGGATATTGAAGTCTCGGAGAGAAGTCTAGGCTGCTGGACATTAGGCGGACTTAGTTGGGTAAACGGTGTACCTAACGGTTGGGCTAATGTAGACGAAGGTGAAGTTGCCGATGCGATTAATTATGCAATTGAAAATGGTGTTAATCATTTTGATAATGCAGATGTTTATGGAAACGGACGAGCCGAAAGAATGCTTGCTAAAGTACTCGGTATCAGAACAAATAAATTTATAATTGCTACCAAAATCGGCTGGTTTCCCGGAACGGCGGCACATGCTTATGAACCGCAGCATATTCGCCATCAATGTGAGCAATCTCTTATTAATCTAAATAGAGAATATATTGATATTTATTATTTTCATCATGGTAATTTCGGTGAAAACGATGAATATCTCGATGACGCTGTCGATACAATGAACAGGTTGAAAGAAGAAGGTAAAATAAGGGTTATCGGGCAATCAGCTTACAAGCATGAAGATTTTCAAAAGTTAGTACCAATAGTAAAACCTGAAGTTATACAAAGTTTTTCGAGCGCACTTGATGATAGATTTATTAAGGATAATTCACCAACACGAAAATTGTTGGAAGAAAATCAAATTTCGTTTATTGCTTTTAGTCCTTTAGCTCAAGGGCTGCTTCTCGATAAGTACGATAAAAATAATCCTCCGGAATTTGAAGACGGAGATCATCGGAAAGGACAAGAAAAATTTTCCACAGGGAACCTCGCTAAGCTTGAACCGAAATTAAATAAGATAAAAAATAAATTTGGGTCGACTAAAGAAGACTTAGCAAGGGTTGCATTACAGTATCTTTTACACTATAAAGTTGTATGCGCAGTTATCCCCGGTTTCAGGAGTTTGAAACAGGTTAAAACAAATCTCAATGCAATAGATAAACCTTTAACCGATGAAGAATTTAATTTTGTAAAAAGTGTATTTTCGAAAAGCTAAAATAATTGTTTTGTGTAGCGGCTAATTCCGAAAACCCTAATTCTTATATTTTCATATCAAGCAAACACAGTCTCTTTATTTTTCCGAAATAACAAAATATTCTTCTTCAACATAGAGCAAAGTGAAAAATCACTTTTAGGAGGGGTGTTCCGTTGCATGTTATTTCTCTAATTTTCTTGCTCTGTTTGTGCGTAGGCGTGTTTCATGGGAATTGTTTTTTATGCATGAATCATTAACTTCGATTACATTAGTTTTCCCGGCTTTACCTGATGGCTGATATCTTTTTTATAATATGTGAAAATTATTTTAAATGAAAAATGCAGTATTGAGTGAAATTAATATTTATCCGGTTAAATCATTAGGCGGTATATTATTACAGTCTTCAATGGTTGAAATAAGGGGCCTGAGGTTTGATCGCAGATGGATGTTGATTGATGAAAACAACATTTTTATATCCCAGCGTAAATTTTCTGAGTTGGCTTTATTTAACGTTATGGTTCATCAAAATGAATTAAGAATATTTCATAAAACGGGGGACTACGAAGAGCTGTCTATTCCAATAGATAATTCCGATTTGACTCAAATTGAAGTAACAATATGGAATGATAAAGTTAATGCTCATCTTGTCGGTAATTCTGCTGATTGTTGGTTTAGTAAAATTCTTAAAATACCCTGCCGCCTTGTTTATTTACCTGATGCATCAATAAGAAAAGTGGACCCAGGAATTTCCATTGGTAATGATATTATTAGTTTTGCCGATGCATACCCATTTTTGATAATCGGTCAGGCGTCATTGGATGAACTTAATAGGAGGCTAAAGATTCCTGTTCCCATGAATCGTTTTAGACCAAATTTCGTATTCAAAAAAGGTGAACCGTTTGAGGAGGATAATTGGAAAAAATTTAAAATTGGTCCTGTAATATTCTATAACATAAAACCATGTGCCCGTTGTATTATAACTACAATTGACCAAAACACGAGTGAAAAAAGTTTAGAACCGTTACAAACATTAACTTCTTTCAGGCGGAATGGGAATAAAGTTCTTTTCGGACGGAATTTGCTTCATGAAGGAGAAGGACAAATTAGTATAGGAGATAAAATCGCCCTTATTCCAGAGATTCATTTTATTCAAAAAGGTTTGAGATACGATATACCTATTACAACTATGCAATATCCGGATGGCACCGGTGAATACAAAACTGAAAGACCTAATGTTAATTACATATCTATTCCCATAACTATCAATTACGTTTTTTATAAACACTGATTTTCATTATGAGAACGAATATTCAATTGGAATAAATTTCTCATCCTTTTTTTAATTATCCATTATATAAAATATTGTATTCTATAGAGTTATCTTTAATTGGTGTTATGTCCTTGTCTTCAAGATGAAGGTAATTAGCAAAATGATAGCATAATTAAACATAAGTATAAAATCATCCATCAGAATTATTATCCCTAATCCATTAACCCCATACACACAATAGCCCTTTATTGTAAGGTCTATTCGTGTTAGATGATAATAACCACCTTTATTCACAAAAAATAACGAAACTGTTGTTGATATTATCATAATGTTTTATTACCTTCGTATTGTCGATTAAAATTATTTTTGAGGTAAGATATGACACCGGAACTATTTTTTATCAGCCCATATAATAGGAAGCAGATTTTATACGAAGCACTAAAGAAGTCTTTTCTGGGAAATATTTCAGAAAAGGAAATATGCCAAATATATGATATCAGATACAATACATTTAGAAGTCTCAAAAGAGATTTTCTTAAAAAGATTAGAAATAGTGAAGACCCCGCAGAATTGTTCTTTACTTCATCACAAGTTGGTAAAAGAAAAAAAAGGCAGCCGGAGATAGAAGCGAAGATAATGGCATTAAGGAAAAAGAACTTATCTGTTCCGGATATAAAAGCTATATTATCAAGCGAGGATATTCATATCAGTTTTTGGAAAATAGACAAGGTTCTCAAAGAGAATAATTTTCCTCCGTTGGCAAGAAGAACACAACAAAAGAAACAAAATCTAAGTATACCCGAAGAATTTCAGGCAGAAGAAAGCTTTCAATTGGCATTTAACGCTACCGAAAAGTTTGAATCGTTAAACGGAAGTATCTTTTTATTCTATCCAATATTAAAGAAGCTGAATATTGAAAAAATAATAACCGAAGCCGGTTATCCGGGTACAAAACAAATATCGAGTTTGAATGCCATTCTAACATTATTAGCCCTAAAACTAATGGGAACTAAACGTCTCTCCCATAGCAATGATTACGCTTTGGACAGAGGACTGGGGTTATTTGCCGGATTAAATGTGCTGCTCAAAGACGCATCTTGCTCTGCCTATTCATATCGGATAAGTAGAAGGATGAATGTGAAATTCCTTGAATTACTCAACCAAGAAGTTGAAAAGCTAATACCATCTGGGAGCGATTTTAATCTTGATTTTACAACTATTCCACACTGGGGAGATGAAAGCGTACTGGAGAATAATTGGTCAAATAAAAGGCATATTGGACTAAAAAGCATTG
This sequence comes from uncultured Ignavibacteriales bacterium, assembly GCA_965613005.1. Classification (GTDB taxonomy): domain Bacteria; phylum Bacteroidota; class Ignavibacteria; order Ignavibacteriales; family Ignavibacteriaceae; genus CAVVVS01. The sequence continues at coordinate 899 of CBFDUR010000222.1, read as the reverse complement.
TTGCTTTACTCGTTCAAGATCAAGAGACTCAACTACTAAAATATAGCGATGCTGAAATAAAGCATAAGAACCAGTCCGATGCAATATTTGATTTTGTTGATTTTTACAGAAAAGGTAATGGAAAAATAAATTGCTTGATTTTCGATTCAAAGTTTACAACCTACAATAATCTAGGACAGCTCAATAAAGATGCAATAAAGTTTATAACCTTGCGGCGTCGTTCAAAAAAGTTAGTTGATAAAATTGATAAGATAGACAGAAATCAGTGGTATCAAGTAAAACTCGGTAAAGAATTTAAGAGAAAGCATCGGAATTTGTTGGTCTATGATCATAGAATTGAATTAAAAGATTATGGTGATAGTTTAAGAGAGGTGGTTATAAAAAACAACGGACGGGATAAACCTACGTTTATGATAACAAATGATTTTGAAATAACAACAAAACAGTTGGTACTAAAATATGCAAGACGGTGGTTGGTCGAGCAATCTATTGCTGAACAAATTGGGTTTTATCATTTAAATCGATTAAATTCTTCTATAGTAGTAAAAGTAGATTTTGATTTGACAATGTCGGTTTTTGCAGAAACAATATACAAGTTGTTTGGCAATCAGATACCCGGATTTGAAAATGTAAAATCGGATAAAATTCATCGATTATTTATTAAGAATTATTCCTATTTCAGAGTAGCCGATAAGAAAATAAACATAACGTTAAACAAAAAAGTCAATCTTCCTTTACTTTATGAAACTGATTGGTTTGAAAATGAAATCTCTATTCCTTGGCTTAATAATTACAAGTTAAAGTTTGAAATAGGCACAAGTCTTTAGCTCTTGAAGGTTTTTAAATCATAATGAAAATTAGTGCTAATCAATTTTTTCATAGTGCAAATATACAATAAA
>CBFDUR010000221.1:0-4503 GCA_965613005.1 uncultured Ignavibacteriales bacterium | reverse complement strand
CTGGAATCATTTTATTCCAATGCGCCAGTAGATGTTTATATTTCACGTTTACCACGGGAAGATGATGCAAATTTTGATTTTACTTCGCAGAAAAAATTTCGTGTTAAAACCAATGTATATATAAAAGGAAAAATAGACGATCACGTTCTTAACGGAGATCTAATTATTCAGGGAAAAGGTGACCCTACTATTTCCGGTAGATTTTATGATAATAATATGTATAAAGTCTATGATGATTGGGCTGATTCATTATTAAAATTAGGAATTGACGAAATTAGAGGAAATATAATCGGAGATGATAATGCATTTGATGATGTCGGACTAGGAGCCGGGTGGGCGTGGGATTACGAAAGTTATTGGTTTGCTGCTCCCTCTGATGCTATTAGTTTTAACGATAATAGTGTTGATATCAACGTTTTTATAGATAAAAAGACAAAACAACCCCAGATTATTGTGAAGCCGGATACAAAATATATAATAATATTAAACAAAGTTAAACTTGCTCCTAAAGATTCGGCTACTTCGATTGATGTTTACAGAAAACCGGGAACAAATTTAATTACTGTGTTCGGAACGATCAGTTCAAATTCAGATACGGTTAAAACCTTTGCAACAGTTAATAATCCTACCCATTTTGCAATGGTCGTTCTTAAAAAAGTTTTAGAAAAAAAAGGAATTGATGTCGATGGCTACTCCATTGATATCGATGATTTACCGGTTCCCATCGATTATAGTAAAGTGAAAAAAATTTTTACTCAATTTTCACCTCCTTTACGGAGCATAATAAAAGTAATTAATAAAAATAGTCAAAACCTGTATGCTGAACAGCTATTGAAAACTTTAGGATTGGAATTTTATGGACTGGGTACGGATGAAAACGGAGTTAAAGCCGAAGAAAAACTATTTAAAAATATGGGTATAAATCCTAACAATTTGGAAATAGTTGATGGAAGTGGATTATCGAGATTAGATTTGGTAACACCCCAAGAAATAGTTACTCTTTTAAGTTATATGTACAAAAATAAAAATTTTATTCCATTTTTTAATTCATTACCAATCGCAGGTATAGATGGAACACTAGGTAACCGGATGCAAAATAGTATCGCTACAGGAAGAATCAGGGCTAAAACGGGATTTTTGGAAGGTGTAGAAAGTTTGTCGGGCTATGCTTTTACTGCCGATAATGAACCTGTGGCTTTTTCCATAATTGTAAATAATTTTACCGTACCGGTTAAATTGGCTGAAAATATTCAAGATTTAGTATGTTTGCGTCTTGCAAACTTTAAAAGAAAATAATTGGAGGTTATGTGGATAATAATTTAATTAATCAAGATTACAAAGTGTTGATAAAAAGACGTCATGAAGAATTAGAGCAATTAATCAAACTTGGTTTTGAACCGTTTGCATACTCATTCGAGGTGAACGCAAATTCAAAAGATATTAAAGAAAATTATAAAGATGACGAAAAACGAAATGTAAAAATTGCCGGTAGAATAATGGCGATCAGGAGGATGGGAAAGGCATCTTTTGCTCATATATTTGATGAGGAAGATAAAATTCAAATTTACTTAAGGAAAGATGAAATAGGAAAGTCTTATGATGCTTTCAAACTTCTCGATATTGGTGATATTATCGGAATCGAAGGGTTTGTATTTAAGACAAAAACAGGTGAAATTTCCGTGCATGTCAATCAATTGGTACTATTGTCAAAATCATTACGTCCCATACCCATTGCGAAAGAGACTACGGATGAACACGGTAATAAAATTGTACATGATCAGTTTGCAGATAAAGAACTTCGATATAGACAACGATATGTAGACTTAATTGTGAATCCTGAAATTAGAAAAATATTTATAAAGAGAAGCAGAATTATTTCTTCGATGCGTCATTTCCTTGATTCTAACGGATATTTAGAAGTTGAAACACCTATTCTTCAACCTTTATACGGCGGAGCAGCCGCCAGACCTTTTACAACTTATCACAATGCACTTGATACAACATTGTATCTCAGAATTGCCGATGAGTTGTATTTAAAAAGATTAATTGTCGGAGGATTTAACGGTGTATATGAAATCTCGAAAGATTTCAGAAATGAAGGAATGGATAAAACTCATAATCCCGAATTTACTATGATGGAATTGTATGTACCTTATAAAGATTATCGATGGATGATGAATTATGTTGAGCAAATGATAAATACAATCTGTAACGAGGTGTTTTCAACCCTGAATTTTGAATATGAAAATAACAAAATAGATTTTTCAGCATCCTGGAAAAGAGTATCTATAACAGATGCGATAAAAGACGAAACGAATGTTGATATTATTAATGCCTCCGAGGAAGAGATAAATGAAGCGGCTAAAAAATTAAACATTGATATAAACGCCATTCATGGTAGAGCAAAATTAATAGATGAAATATTTAGCGTTGCAATTCAACCTTTTCTGATTCAACCGACATTTGTTATTGATTACCCGTTGGAGCTTTCACCCTTAGCTAAAAAACATAGATCAAAAAAAGGACTTGTTGAAAGATTTGAGGGTTATGTGGCGGGTCGTGAAATTTGTAATGCATTTTCCGAATTGAACGATCCGATAGATCAAAGAGAAAGATTTGAAGCTCAATTAAAAATGCATGAGGCCGGTGATGAGGAAGCACATCAAATAGATGAAGATTTTATTAGGACACTTGAATTTGGGATGCCTCCAACGGCCGGTTTGGGCTTAGGAATTGATCGTTTAGTTATGTTATTGACTAATCAATCTTCAATACGTGATGTGATATTCTTTCCGCAGATGAGACCTGAGGTAAAAAGTTGATAGAGAAAATTTAGTACCTCTATCATTTACATTAGTTTCTGTATTTTTAATTATTGAAAATCTAATCCTGATTGGAATTAAAATGAAAAAGTTTTTTGCTGTTTGGTTATTTGTTTTTATAGTATTTGGCAGCATCTCAGCTCAAACTACCAAATTTAGAAGAAGCGATTTATTCTCAACTTTAAGTTATCCTTCCTTGAATAAATATTCTGTTTCCGATGTTTATCAACATAAAATGAGTAAGCTAAAGGTCCCTGTTTATGACCCTTTCTATCAAAAAATTAATTATAAAATATTAGCCGGAATCGGTGCTGTTTATTTAGGAACAGGTATAGGAGTTAATATATATCAACATAACGCATGGTGGAGTAGTGATCGAACCAGTTTCCATATTCAAAACGATTGGGTTTATGCACTCTGGTTGGACAAGGTGGGGCATTTCTATGCTGCTACTCTTCTTGCCCACGCATTTTCTGCAGGACTTGAGGCAGGGAATATTTCCCTTGAGCAATCTGCAATTTACGGCAGTGTACTTGGGATGGCATTCCAGCTTTATGTTGAAGTTGAAGATGGTTTTGGTGCGCAATGGGGATTTAGTCCCGGTGATGCGTATTCAGACGTACTTGGTTCAGGGTATGCATTGGCGCAGTATTATTATCCGTTTCTGAAGAATTTTCAATTTAAATTTAGTTATTATCCATCTCTTAAAATGCGCGAAGGTTTGCATAAAGGAATTGCCATTGACGATTATGAAGGTCAAAAGTATTGGCTTAGTATGAAAATGAAAAATCTATTGCCACAATCGATTGCCGAATATTGGCCGTCATTTTTAGACCTTGCCGTTGGAATGGGTGTAGAAAACCTGAATGGTAGGGGAGGAGGACAACAAGAGTTTTATATTGCTCTTGACTTTGATGCCGAATCCATTCCCTTGTACGGTAAAGGCTGGCAATTTATTAAGAACACTTTAAATTATTTCCATTTTCCCATGCCCGGGATAAGGATTACTCCTAATGCTGCTTTTTTCGTACTTTGTTTTTGAGGTTAAGTTTGAAGTATAGTATAATCATTCCGACACTTAACGAAGAAAAATTACTTCCCAATTTACTGAAACAATTAAATGATGATAAACTCAGGAATTTGTACGATATAGAAATTATTATCTCCGACGGCGGGAGTATCGATTCAACTATTGAGACGGCTCTAAAATTTTCCGAAATAGTAAAAGTTCATAATCTGAAAAAAAAACAAAATATTGCCGAAGGCAGAAATATAGGCGCGAAATTAGCTTCAGGTGGTATTTTCATATTTTTAAATGGTGATATTTTATTACCGAACGTTCACACTTTCTTTGATTACATAGATAAAAATTTCACGAATAATTTAAAATATGATGCTATGACTTGTAAAGTAAAAGTTTTTCCAAATGAAGAGAAAACAGTAGATAAAGTCTTTCACTTCGCTTTTAATTTTTATTTTAAACTTCTAAACGTTTTGGGTATGGGAATGGGAAGGGGCGAATGCCAAATAGTTCGGAAAAATGTTTTTAATATGGTACAAGGTTATAATGAAACACTAGCTGCCGGGGAAGATTATGATCTATTTAAAAGAATAAAAAAAATTAGAGATATTCTCTTTACAAATAAGATTTGTGTTTATGAATCTCCCAGACGGTACAGGA
>CBFDUR010000220.1:0-4506 GCA_965613005.1 uncultured Ignavibacteriales bacterium | reverse complement strand
GGAAAAAGTTACTTCCGTATTAAGAAACTGATTATTACTCGGTTTCGTTTAACTTATGTAGGCTTATAGCTTCTTCTTAAAAAAGAATAATAATAGGATTTATACCGAAATACTTTTAAATATGTAACTTATTTATATACAATAAATTATTAAATTACAACATTTGTAGTTTGTAAATATCAGTTCCTTCATAATTTAAAAATTGGAAAAAATCAAATGCAAAAAAAGATTGATAAAATCAACTTGATTTTATGTAGTAATAATTTTACCTTTTTCCCGGTAATTTCATCTCATTGGAGCAGTGATGTCTAATTTTGATTCAGATTTTAACAATAACGACAATTTCGAATCACGAAGTCGTAACATTGATGAAAAAATCAAAAAATGTAAAAATATTTTACAAGTCGGAAGCATCTATAACTATTTAGAAACGGTAGAAAGCACAATACAATTATGTATAGAATATAATCGACCTGAGGATGGGATATATTTATTAGATGCTTTGTTAACTATATCCCCTTATAATTCAGAATATTGTGTCAAAAAAGGAATATTTTTAAATGATATTTCGAAATATGAAGATGCACTCATTTGCTTTGAAAAGGCTTTATCCCTAAATCCAAGTGATGTGGAAGCTTTGTTGGAAAAGGCTATTACGGAAGAGAATCTCGGTCTTGTGGCGAGTGCTAAATTTTCATTGCAGTCAATACTGCAAGTTGATAATCATAATGAAGAAGCTTTGTTTAGCCTGGGTCTATTGCATCAACGGCATAGTGAATATCAAAAATCTATAGAATTATTTTCTAAAACAATTGAAGTCGACCCTGAATTTGCAGAAGCTTATTATGAACTTGGTTTCTGTTATGAAAATTTAAATCAATACTCAAAAGCTTTATCATATTATGAGAAATTTCTGGATTTAGATCCTTACAATGCAAATGGTTGGTACAATCGAGGAATAGTATTGGTTAAAATGAATAAACTTGAGAAAGCAATTGATAGTTATGATTTGGCTTTGGCAATTAAAGATGATTTTGGAAGTGCTTTATTTAATAAGGGTAACGTATTGGCTGATTTGGGACATTACCGGCAAGCTGTAGATTGCTTTATCGAAGCTATTAAAATTGATCCCTCTGATGAAGCATCATATTATAATATCGGAAATATTTATGAGGAATTGGGAGATTTAACCAGCGCAATAAAATATTATAGTGAGGCTGTTAAAGTTAATGAAGAATATTATGAGGCTTATCTGGCACGAGGTTCTTGTTATGATGCAATTGGTAAATTTCAATTGGCACTGAAAGATTTTAATAAAGTTATTTCGCTTTCTCAAGACAACACCGATGCCTGGTATGCCAAAGCGGATTTGGAATATTCTTTAGGCAAACTACAAGAAGCAGTTAGAAGTTACCGTTCTGCAATAAAAATTGAACCGGATAATTATGAATTATGGTTTGACCTTGCTGAAACGTTTTTTGAAATCGGTAATTGGTTGGAAGCTTTAAATGCTTTTAATCAGTGTATTAAAATCGATCCGCGTGATGCAACATCTTACTATGGAAAAGCAAAGGTGAATTTTATACTTAGTAGAACTCAAGAGGCGGTGAACTGTCTTAAGACAGCTTTTACTTTAGACCCTGCAATCAGATCGGAATTTGCGAGGGATTATCCTGAAATAAAATCATCCAAACTTTTTAAAAAACTCCTTGGTGAGCCCTAATTACCTGTTCAAAGTCAATAATAGTATAATTAAATTTAATTTTTTTGTAGTATTATGATTAAACCCTACATAGTTTATTAGTATGAAACATCCATGATTGCAAGCAAACTCACAAGGAAATGATTATATTTATATCTTTTCAATCCGGTTTACTAAAGAGGTCGCTAATAAAATTGAATACAACGAATTATCCACGTTTTTGGTACTTAATTAAAAATAAACGTAAATTTGTATGCTGTAAATAAATTGATTTATCATGGTTTTATAGGTAAATTTTACGATATTAAATATTTTAGGGAAAGATAAAAGTAGCAAGGCACGGGTAGGTTATTTTGATACTGAACACGGAAGGGTTGAAACCCCCATATTTATGCCGGTAGGAACTCAAGGTACTGTTAAGGCTGTAAATCAAAATTATTTAGAGTATGATATAAAAGCTCAAATTGTTCTTTCTAATACTTATCATCTATATTTGCGTCCCGGTACCGGAATTCTGGAAAAAGCCGGCGGTTTGCACAAGTTTATGAATTGGAATAAACCGATATTAACCGATAGCGGCGGATATCAAGTGTTTAGCCTTTCGGAATTAAGAAAATTGAAACCTAACGGCGTTGAATTTCGTTCTCATTTGGATGGTTCAAAACATTTTTTTACACCGGAAAAAGTAATTGATATTCAAAGAAAAATCGGGTCGGATATAATGATGGCGTTGGATGAATGCACTCCGTTTCCTTGTGATTATGAATATGCTAAAAAATCAAATCAATTAACATTGAATTGGGCAATATTAAATAAAGAAGCATTTGAAAAATCTAGCCCTCTTTATGGTTATAATCAATTAGTTTTTGGTATAATACAGGGGAGTGTTTATAAAGATTTAAGGGAAATATCGGCTGGAAAATTGGTAGGAATGGATTTCGATGGGTACGCAATCGGCGGCTTAGCGGTGGGCGAATCGACAGAAACTATGTATAACTTAGTTGATTTTACAACTGACTTAATGCCCGAATATAAACCCCGGTATCTAATGGGAGTAGGAAGACCGGAAAATATCTTGGAAGCTATCGAAAAGGGTGTGGATATGTTCGATTGTGTGATGCCCACTAGAAATGCGAGAAATTCCAACTTATTTACTTCCAACGGAGTTCTTTCGATGAGAAATGCAAAGTATAAAGAAGATTTTAATTCGATTGACGAAAATTGTGATTGTTATACATGCAAAAATTTTACAAAGTCCTATTTGAGGCACCTATTTATTGCTAAAGAAATTTTAGCTTTGGAACTGGCCAGCATTCATAATTTACATTTTTATTTGAATCTGATGAAGCAAGCTAGACACAAAATTTTTGAAGGTACTTTTAAAAATTGGAAAAATGAAATAATACATAAAATTTCAAAAAATGAAAAAAATAATAAGGAGGATTAATTGGAATATCTTTTAGCATTCTCTCCACCTCCAGGTAGCGGTGGCGGAGCAGGGGGAGGTTTAGTAAGCACTATTATTATGTTTGGTGCTATTTTCCTCATTTTCTATTTTATGATAATCAGACCGCAACAAAAACGTTCTAAAGAAAAAACGAAAATGTTATCGAATATCCAAAAAGGCGACAAGGTGGTGACTAGCGGTGGCCTACATGGTATGATTGCCGGTCTTGATGAAAAAACAGTTCTGCTGAATGTTGGCGACAATATCAAAATAAAATTTGAACGCAGTGCTATATCATCGGTGCTTTCAAGTAAAGACGGAAAGTAAAGATCAATTGCGGTCAATTAGCAGTTAATGTGTTTGATGATTTCGGATTTAAGAATAATTTGCCGAAAGAGTCATCTAAAGAAAATTAATAGTTTTTCATAAAAAATGATTAACATTATTATCATATAGGGAAGTCGTTTTATAATAAATTTAATTAATGCCCAAAAATAAAATTTCTTTTTGTTAGAAGAGGAATCATGTGGGATACGTAAAATATGATCGGACGAAAAAATGTTTTGTTCAGTTGATGAAGCTGTTGAAGAAATAAAAAACGGCAAGATAGTTGATGATTTTAGAATTAGAAAAGTATTGCCCACAATAAAGTTTTTAAAGTCCAGAAAAGCAAAAGTGATTATAATAAGCCATATTGGCAGAGACAGCAAGGACACATTAAGGCCTGTCGCTAAATATCTTAACAAATTAATAAAAGTGAAATTTTTTTCTGAAACAATAGGTGGAGCAACAGAAAAATTTGTTGCTAATATGAAAAGTGGAGATGTTGTTATTCTTGAAAATCTTCGTAAAAATACAGGAGAGAAAAGAAATTCAAAAAAGTTTGCTGGAGCTCTAGCAAAATTAGGTGATATGTTAACGATGCTTTTTCTGTTTCTCATAGAGCTCATGCGTCAATCGTATTATTGCCGAAGATTCTCCCGTGTTATGCTGGGTTTTTAATGAAAGAGGAAATAAAAAATCTTTCAATTTCAAAGACTCCGCTAAGGCCATTTCTCTTTATGCTTTCTGGAGCGAAATTTAATACAAAGCTTCCACTTATAAAAAAATATTTAAGTATAGCTGATAGTGTATTTATAGGTGGAGCGCTTGCTAATAATTTTTTTAAAGCTAAAGGATATGAAATTGGTACTTCTTTAATTAGTAATACTAATTTACAAGTATCTTCACTTTTGAAACGTAAAAATTTAATTCTTCCAATAGATGTAGAAGTTATTAAAAATTCAAAACATCATTATGTAGATTTAGATAATATAGTAAACGATGATTATATTGTCGATATCGGCCCGGGTGCCGG
>CBFDUR010000219.1:0-4521 GCA_965613005.1 uncultured Ignavibacteriales bacterium | reverse complement strand
GAATATTTTAACGGAAAAATTTTCTTATTAAGAATCAACAACTTGTGAAGATTCTTTGTTATCATGAGCTTTGGCAGTTGTTTTTATTTTCGGCATTCCGGTTATATATTGAACCAATTGATCGATTACAAATTGATGATCCTCTATTACTGCTTTCACAACATCACCAATCGATATTAAGCCGATCAATTTATCATCCTCAATTACGGGAAGATGTCGAACATGTTTTTCGGTCATTAGCGCCATACATTCTTGAGGGGTATTTTGTGGCTTTACGTAAATAACTTTTGTTGACATTATCTCATTTACCGGAATTTCTCTAGAAAGTCTGCCCAGCAAAGCCACTTTTCTGGCATAATCGCGCTCGGAAATTATTCCCATAACATTTCCATTTTCGATTATCAATAATGCCCCGATATCTTTTTTCGACATCAACTCTAATGCTTCATAAACCGTTGAATCAGGTGAAATATACCAGTAATCACTACCTTTTTTATTTAGAATCTCATAGACGGTTTTCATGATTTATCCCTTTCTTTTATTCTTTAAATTTTTTCTGTAATTTCAAAGAATCAGTCATTGATGTTGCAGATATAAATTTATAATAGTCTTTTTCAGAATTCCAAAATATTCAAAAATTTTTTATTGAAGTAATAGAATCTCAAAATCTTAATAGAATATAATTAAAAGAAATTAAATCTTACATTGAATAAAACTTTTACTATGCATAATAGAAAAATAATTTTAATTAATCACTAGGTTAATAAATAAATATTAAAGAGCCGGTAATAAAAGATAATTCTTGTATAGTGAAAATCAAATAACTTAAAATCATCCACCCGATTCGTGAAGTTCACGCAAAAAAGTAAGTATATTATCTCTGCTGAGAATACCGATAATCTCACCGTTTTCTATTACAGGTAATTGGTTAACACCGTCTTTATCCATTTTAATTAATGCCTCCCACATCGGATAATCCGGTTCTACTTTTTCAGTATTTATACCCGATATCATAGCTTCGGTGACTGCAGTAGTATCCCATTTATTAGTAGGGATATCTTTGATTTTATGAGGTGTTAACAAACCTATAAATTTGTCATTTTCCTTTACAATTAAGCTTCTTCTTCTAATACCGAGAAGGTGATTGTTCATAACCTCTAGAATAGTTGTATCGTGCGGAATAATAGCGAAATCCCGACTCATTGCTTCAATTACGCTATGTCCTTTTAAATGATCTTGTAAATGTTGTTGTTGAAGTTGAGAAGATGCAGCACTTTCGAGGAACCAACCTATAAAAGCAATCCACAAACCGTTGCCAACATTTCCGGTTAGTAAATTTATAGCACCTATAAAAATGAATAAAAATGCAATAAATCTTCCTACCGTAACTGAGATAACAGTTGCTCGTTTTAAATTATTGGTAAATGCCCACACAATAGCGCGGAAAACTCTACCGCCGTCCAGAGGAAATCCGGGAATAAGATTAAACACGGCTAACGCTAAATTTATGAACGCCAGATATTCAAAAATAGCAACCGCAGTTTGAAAATTACCCGAAAGATCCTTTAAAATGTAAAATAAACCTGCAAGTAAAAAACTTACTATCGGACCGGCAATGGCAATCCAAAACTCTGCTATAGCCTTTGGCGGTTCACCTTCAATTTCTGCAATTCCCCCAAAAATAAAAAGTGTAATTCTTTTAACTTTAATTTTGTATTGCATTGCAATTACCGAATGCCCTATTTCGTGGAGTAAAACACTTACAAACAGCATAAGTGATGTTATAATTCCAACAACCCAATAATGCATGGAAGACCATCCTTTAAAAGCATGTGGAAAATAATTGGTAGACAATGTCCAGGCAAGTAAAGCAAAAATTAAGAACCATGTATAATCTAAACCTACCGGGATTCCTAGAATTTTTCCAAGTGGGATATGCTTATGTCTCATTGTTCAGTTCTCTCGATAATTTAGTTAATAATAATTGAGTTCCCTTTAATTTACTCTTAATTAATTTTCAAATTCGATTACTTGGAAATGACCCTTTTAGATACGCATCTAAAATAAAAAAAAATCTTAAATAATTAGATATTATAAAAATTAATTATCACTATTCTGCTAAGTTGATAAAATACAGAATCTATGTTACTATTAATCCGAGACGGGATAATCTTTGTTTGGAGGATTCATAGCTAGTATGATGAATTCCATATATTCCCAGACTATTAGCTACTTCAACAAACATATGTCTGTCGTCTAAGTAAGCAACTTGATTTGGTTGAACCTGAGTGATATCTAATGCTATTTTATAAATATCCACATCCGGCTTACGAAAATGTACATAACTTGATGCTATAAATGCATCGAAAATTTCGAAAAGTTTAAATTTTCGAATTCTATAATTAATCAACTCACGACCTTCGTTACTGACGGCAGTAATTTTTAAACTGTTTTTCTTCTTTAACTCTCTAATAAAATTCAGCATTTCGGGAAGTTCCTGTGATTGTGAAAACATAAATGCCTTAAATTCATCTTTTGAGAAGCTTCTATTTTCATAAAACACTACGCGATTTAAATATTCATTTAAACTTAATTTTCCGCTTTCATAAGTATCAAAAGTAAGATGATGCCGCTCATGAACTTCATCCTTATCGAGATTAAATTTTTCAACTGCCCGGTTTCTGGCAATTCTATCCCAACCATTTGTTAAGAGGACACCGCCAATATCCAGAAACAGCGCTTTCATATTTAAAGAATCAGTCATTTGTTCTCCTTATATAATTGTTCTTTTAATTAGTAACTTACAATAAAATATATTATCAATTAGGTATGAAAAGTATCTATAAACATTTTAAAATGTAAATTAACAAAAAATAAACTTCCGATGCTGTAGTTGAGTCAAAAATTTAATCGGCACTAGTTAATCACTCTTTCTTTATAGAAAATTCATTTTGACTTTTGAAAATATTTTCGTTTCATAAAATGTATTATAATGGAACAAAATTAGGAAGACTCCTTAGAACGACTACGTAAAATTACTAATTTATTTTTCATTATAAGGATACCCATTTAGGTCTCATTAAGTTTAATCATTTCATAGGTTTATGCAATACACATCGATTTATAATTTTATCTAATATTGATGCCCTGTGGTTCCTTCGGTGAAACTTTACAATTAAAATCTGATTTTTTAAATTTCCAAAATATAATATTTGATGCTCGATGGTTTTTTCTTAATCTTTTTCCTAATTATATGTGAGATAAAATACAGTAGGAGATATAAGTGTAAATATCAATTATATTATGCAGAAGTGCTTATAAATAAATATATTAAATTTAGTTAAACATATTGTTTTTTGAATAATGAATAATCGGAATTTTGATTCTATCCTTACTTGTGTTCTATTACCGATCATTTATTCCATAAATTCCGTAAAATTTATATTAATTAAAGTAATATTATAAAATATCGTTTTAAACGATCAATATTTTTATTTAAAAATAAATGATGAGATTGATATGATGTTACATTTTACATTTTTCCAATTTGGAATGTTTTTTATATTCTTACTATCTATTATTTTTATAATGTTAATAGTAACGCAAAGAAATAATTCTTTTGCCGGAAGAATTATCACTACATCAATAATCATAATGGTCACAGGAACTTCACTTTTTGCCGATTTTACGAGTACAAAATTAATTGAGGGAAAAGGTATTGCAATTTTACCATTATTAAATTATGTGAATTTAAACTCATCAATTTATCAAAGATCCAAATTACAATCGAATGAAATTTTATCGGTATTTGAAAAAGATAACTATTTTGAACAAAACAAAGTTCTTAATACCGATAGTCTAGATCTTACATTATCGGAAAGAGTTGCATGGACTTACGGTATAAATGAATTTTTCAAAGTAAAAAGCATATCTTATACATTTAATGTAATAAACAACGGTAAAGAATTACACAGAACATGGAGGTGGGATCCGAAAACCAACATAGTTACATACTGGGGAAAAGATAAGTCGGGAAAAAATATAACGATTACTTACAATCGTAAGGGGAAAATGGATGAGAAATTGAAAAAAATAGATGCTGTTTTTATAAACGACAATTATTGGTTACTCTTTCCGTTTCATTTGGTATGGGATAATCATATAGATATTAAAGATGCGGGAATGAAAAAATTCCCAATAGGAAAGGGAGAGGGGAATTGCCTGATTGTAAAATATTTAGGTAATTACGGTTATACCCCCGACGATGTATTTGAACTATATTTAATGAAAAATTATACAATTCATCAATGGGTTTACCTGCAAGGTGGAAGTACAAGAAATCCCCGCCCGGCAACATGGCAAGGGAATAAGAAATTTGGAAAAATTATGATCTCAACTTTGCATTATGGTCCACATAAAAGATTTAAATTGTGGTTCACGAATATAAAAGTGCAATATTAATGCAATATCCTAACCTGGACAAGCCGGAACCAAAAAGGGATTTATATTGAAAAATTAACA
>CBFDUR010000218.1:0-4523 GCA_965613005.1 uncultured Ignavibacteriales bacterium | reverse complement strand
AATCGGTTTGACTCCGCTCCTCCCCATGTATACTCTTGGACATACTTTTGTCCCTGCGCCTATTCATGCAGGCGGACTTCGTTATCATGGAGCCGGCGTACTCGTAAGTCAATTATTAAAGGACAAGATCATTGAAGCAAAAGCTTTGCATCAACTGGAATGTTTTGACGCCGGTGTAAAATTTGCAAGAGCTGAAGGCATTATTCCTGCCCCTGAAGCTGCACACGGTATTGCACAAGTATTTAGAGAAGCTCAAATTGCTAAGGAAGAAGGAAAATCGAAAACTATATTATTTAATCTTTCCGGACATGGTTTCTTCGATATGAGTGCTTATGAGGATTATTTTGCAGGCAAATTAGTAGATCATGAATTAACCGATAACGAACTCTATTCAGGCTTGAAAGAATTGAATCTGCATCCGGTAGAATAATGAGTTCAATAAAAAGTAATTTGCCGAGCAGGTATTTCTATTCGTGAATCTGCATTAATAAGAATATAATTATCTTTAACTTGAATTTGTGAATTGATTTTTATAACCGAAACAAGAAAAAATAAAATCGTAAGAAATATTTCCCTTTTCATTTCATTAACTCCTTTTTAAATATTCGGACTGTCAATTCTTAAGAAACCTGCGAAGTAGAGAATTTATATTGCTTTTTATAATTCTATATCGTATATTTTTTATTTATGCCGAATATCTATAAAGAGAGAAAAGAATGGGAATATCTATTTTTCAAAATATCATGAATGGAATTTTGACAAGTACCATAATTGTATAAAAGGACTTTACAGTACCAACGTGCGCAACATGCCATAACGGTTTTCTTGTATTATCCGATGGGGATATAATTGCTAAAAGAACACATGATTTAATGTAAAAAAATTTTAATAGGAGGAAATGAAATGAAGAAAAAACGAATATGGGCTTGGAAGATGGCGATTATCGCTGTCGTTTATTTGATAGCTATATCAGGTTCGGTTGCTTTGGCTCAGGGAAAAAATACGGTAGTCCATGTAAAATACAAATATCTTTACGCACCACTGGGACCTTCTAATAAGGTAGTCAAGATTGACTTGCGGACAGAGAAAGTAGTTGCTTACTTCAATGTGGGCATAGATCCACACGGTATGGCAGTCTCTCCCGACGGCCGCTACATTTACACCGGAGAGATGATAAGGATGAAAAATAACCGGATATTGGTTACCGATGTTTTAACAGGGAAAAAGATCGCTGAGATTCCGGTTGGAAAAATTTCTCACCATCTTGCTATCGGCAAAGACGGAACTTACCAGTATATTACTGGAATGAAATTACGGATTATCAATACTCGCACCAGAAAAGTGATAGCCAAGATAAAGACAGGTATAATGCCCTATTACGTTTCTATAGGCCCCAAAGAACAATATATATATGTGACAAACAAGGGGAGCAATACGCTTTCAGTACTCACTTTCCCTCTTGGTAAAATCGTAGCCGTCATTCCCACGGGTTCCGGTCCCAGCCACATAGCCTTTTCTCCCAGTGGAGATAAACTTTATATAACGGAAGCTGCCGGAGGAACTATGTCCGTTATTGATTTGAAAACAAGAAAACTGATAAAATCCGTAAAAGTAGGTAAGGATGCTCATGGCATTGCTGCTACCCAGGGAGGAATGATTTTTGTTTCTGCACGGGGAAATAACTCGGTATACATGATAGATGCCTTATCGCTGAAAATTAAGAAGAAAATAGAAATTCCCATGGCTGGACACATAATTGTCGGCCCGAAAGGTAAAAAGATATATGTCGGCTCGCGACTCGAAAAAGCCATTTATGTGCTGGATGCCTCCTCAGGTAAAATATTGAAGAAAATTCCAGTGGAGGGAGAACCGCATCAGATGGTACTGGGAAACTAATAATGTGATTTGATAGCGTTGGATATAAACAATTTTTTGTCTCGGTAGTTAGTTCAAAACTTAAGTCTCTCGATCTGTACTCATCATAAAGTCCGAAGTTTTGAGCTGTAAAATACCATATAAAAATATTTTATTGTCTCGATAAATTGTCTATTCTCCCCCTCTTAAAAATGTTTCAACATTTTCAATTTACGCAATTTCTTCTTTTTCACTAACAACAAAAAAATTGTAACTTCTCAATAAGTTGAGGCAAAAGATTTTTCCCGTATAACATATTTTAATTACCATAATCCCCTCTTTCTACATTAGATATATTCTTAATTTATTCCCTATCACAAACTCAGATTACCTTGAGCAATTCAATTGTCAATAATTAAGAAATTACTTATTTTGCCATAGTGATGGAGTTCGCTTTACATTCCGGGATTAATAACTCCTACTTGTGTAATGGAATAATTATAGAAGTAGGAGTTTTTTATTCTCCTACCCTAAAAAAAGGAATAACTTATGAAAGCATTAATAATATCGGATATTCATGCAAATTATCCTGCACTGCAAGCAATTTTAGATAAAGATGGAACTTACGACAAATTAATCTTCCTAGGCGATGTTGTGGATTATGGCCCTCATCCGAAAGAATGTTTAACATTCATAAAAGAAAATGCCGATTATTTTGTTAGGGGTAATCATGATAATGCGCTTGGATATGATGTCGATTGCAATTGCATGGGAACATTTCGTGAATACTCGATTGCAACGAGAGAATGGCATAAAACTCTCTTAGATAAAAATGACATCCGGTTCTTAAGAGAAATGCCGATTCTTGATAAAGCTCATTTCGATGGGAAAACTTTCTTCCTGGCACATGCTTCACCACAAGGCGATTTATTTGCATATTTAAACGAAGATGAAATAACTAATGAAATTGATACTATCATTGCCGAATATATTCTAGTTGGTCATACTCATGTTCAATACAAAAAAAATTTGGATTACAACTTAATTGTTAACCCCGGAAGCGTAGGATTAGCCAGAGACGGTGGTCAAGCTTGTTATGCAATTTATGAAAATGGAAATATCGTTTTGGAAAGAATTAAATATGATGTTGAAAAAACTATTTCGGATTTAAAAAAAGCGCCCTTACCGGATAGTTGCAAAGAAGGGTTAATTAAAATTCTATTAAACTAATAAGTTTTCTCTAAAAATGTATTTATCCTGTGAAAATGCGTTGTTTTTTGTTAATATTCACAATTCGAAAATGATCTTTTAATATATGCTTGATAAATAAGATGAAAACAAAATTTTTTAACAAAAAAGAGAAAGAGAATCCGGCAAAATTTTTAGGATATATAAAGCTAACGGATGCTTTTAAAAAAGAAGGTTGCGCTATTTGCAGAAGAATCAATGAAGCAACTTTTAATTATGTTGATTCGCTTTTATATGAGGATGTTAATGACCAGGCTATAAGAGAAAAGTTAAAAGCTTCTTTTGGCCTTTGTGTGAAACATTCCGAGCTTTTATTTAAAATCGGAGATGCTCTTGGTACGGCTATTATTTATAAAAATATCGTAAATGTTTTTCTTAATGATCTGACTAACAAACCCTTTAATAGTTTTATAAAAAAGGATGGCTGTCCGGTATGCATTAAGGAAGTTGAACAAATGAATTCCGACATTAAAATCTTTATAGACTTTCAAAAGGATGACGAATTTACAGATGAATTTAACAGTTCGGACGGTTTATGCGCAGTTCATCTGCAAAAGCTGATAGAGAAAGTTGATTCTCCCGAGTATAAAAAATATTTGATAAATTTTCATATAAATAAGCTGAATGCCCTAATAAAAGATCTCGATGAATTAATCAGAAAATTTGATTATCGATTCTCACACGAAAAAATGACTAAAAATGAATCCCGATCGTGGAAACACGCAGTCGAATTTATTTCCGGTAAAAAAAAGGATTAATTTTATTTTAAAAAGGTTAACGATTATGATTTATTACTGCAATAATTGTTGGAAAGAAATAAAAGCAAACGATAAAACTTGTCCGTTTTGCGGTTCAAATCAAAATAATCTTGAACAAGAATCTTTTTTACAAAAACTAATTAGAGCACTAAATCATCCTGAACCGGGGACACCAATCCGTGCAGCAAATATTCTAGGAAAATTAAATGCTAGAGAAGCTCTCCCTGCTTTGTTAAATAGACTCGAAAAGGAAAAAGATCCCTTCATCGTTGAAGCAATAATTGATGCAATTATTAAAATAGAGCCGAATAAAAAATCAGAGATAAAGGAAATAATTGGGGAAAATATTCCTATTACAATTAAAAAATTTTTGGAGTAAAGCATGATGACGACAGAGAATAATATAAAGCTCGGCAATAACCATAAACGCAGTCTTTCCGTTGTTGCTCGTCATATAGAAAAAAGCCTGGATGATATTGAGGATTTACTTACAAATAAAAGAAGAGACAAACTAACAGAAAAAATTATTACAACAACAGATGAAAATACTCGTAAAAAGATACTTATATTAACAAAATTGATTCGTGAGAAGAACGAACAGATGTTCTACGATTTAGAACTAAATGCTTATAATTATTATGATGATAGAATTTTGCGCAGTAA
>CBFDUR010000217.1:0-4529 GCA_965613005.1 uncultured Ignavibacteriales bacterium | reverse complement strand
GTTTTCTTTAAAACAAAAAAACGAGATTACATAATTATTGATGCTCCCGGACATATTGAATTTTTAAAAAACATGGTTTCAGGTGCTGCAAGAGCCGAAGCTGCACTTCTTGTAATTGATGCTAATGAAGGCGTACAGGAAAACTCCAGGCGGCACGGCTATATGCTTTCAATGCTTGGGATAAAACAAATTGCGGTACTTGTTAATAAAATGGATCTTGTTAATTATAGCGAGAAAGTGTTTAATAATATTGTTAACGAATACACAAAATTTTTAGAAGATATAAATGTGATCCCTTACAGATTTATTCCGGTTAGTGGACGTGAAGGAGTAGGGGTTGCAAGCTTGCCTACCGAGATGGGATTGAATGATTGTATGAATTGGTATAATGGAGAAACTGTTCTTGATGTGCTGGATGATTTTGAAAAAGAAAAACCTGCTGTAAATAAACCTTTTCGTATGCCGGTTCAAGATATTTACAGATTTACAAATATGGGTGATAACAGAAGAATTGTGGCCGGAACAATTGAAAGCGGGACTTTAAAAGTTGGAGATGAAATAGTTTTTTATCCATCCGGCAAAAAAAGCCATATAAAAACAATAGAATATTTTTATGGTGACAATCCGCAATTTGTTAATCCGGAATTCGCAAATTCGTCAATCCGAAATTCAATTTCCGTCGGCTCCGCCTCCGGTTTCACGCTTGAAGAACAAATTTACATAACTCGAGGTGAAATTGCTGTAAAAGGTGATGAACTAAAACCTGAAGTTGGTAAAAAATTACGGGTTAATCTTTTCTGGTTGGGCAGAAAACCCTTCATAAAGGAAAAGGATTATTTTCTTAAACTGGGAACAGCAAAAATAGAATGTAAATTAATTGAGATTCATAAAGTTTTAAACGCGTCTTCACTTGATACGACTGAAAAACAAAATTTTGTCGGGCGGCACGAAGTTGCGGAAGTATCTCTTCAACTAAATAGAGCGCTTGCATTTGATAAAGCGGAAAGCATTGTAACAACAAGCCGCTTTGTGATAGTTGATGAATATGAAATTGCCGGCGGAGGAATTATAACCGAAGCTATTGAAGATAAATTTAGTGCAATACGCGATAACGTAATTATGCGTAATTATAAATGGGAAAAATCAATTATTGCACCTGAGCAACGTGCGGAAAAATATAATCAAAAACCAACATTGATTTTAATTACAGGTCCACAAAATGCAGGCAAAAAAGAAGTCGCAAAAGCACTTGAATCCAAACTTTTTTCTGATGGTAAAATCGTTTATTTCCTTGGTATCGGTAATGTGAAATATGAGATTGATGCCGATATAGCTAAAAATAATCAAAATCGAGAAGAACACTTACGACGACTTGCGGAAGTTGCTCACATTATGCTTGATGCGGGAACAATCCTAATTGTAACAGCCCGTGAATTAAAACAAGTCGATCTGGAAATAATTAAGACAGTCATAAATCCTGATAAAATTATAACGGTTTGGACCGGGGAGGAGATTTCTACTGATATTATATTTGACTTGAAAGTACCGGGTAAAATAGATGTTGAAGAATCACTTAGCATTTTAAAAAATAGTTTGTATAAGAGCGATGTCATGTGGTTGGATGCCATCAAACGCCTTCAGGACGGTTACGGCACCGCTCCGAGCATCAAGGAATTAAAGAGTATTCGGGTATTATATGACACAGAGCGCAACATGAAACCGCTTGACTATTTTCATGGGCAATAGTGCAGAACTAAAAATATTTCTTTATTTCTCATAGATAAACACAGTTAGCAACCTTGAAGGTTGCGAAACTTATTTAACTTGATTAATCCCTAAAATATTAGTAGGTTAACGAACGTTCACGTAATATTGTTTTTAAAAAGTTAATATTAATCTTAGATTGTAAGATTTTTATAATATAAACAGCTATTTATTAAAATGGGAAAACGTCAAAGCTCAAAAGCGGTAATTGAAAAAATCTCTCTAAATTTGTTTTCAAAATATGGATTTACCGGAACATCTATTAGAATGATAGCAAAAAATGCGGGTGTTCGTGAAAGCGCTATTTATAACCATTTTAATTCAAAAGCTGATTTGTTAAATAAGATATTTGATAAGTTTAATTCGGGGGAAACCGGAGGGCAAATATTAGACGATAAATTGTTGGAAGAAATTGTTAATCCGCCGGTATTTATGAAAAAATTTTTTGATAAACTTTTTGAAATCTGGAATTCCGAAACGGAAACAATGATTTTTAAAATCATTATTCTTGAACAATTCAGTAATAAAAGCGAAATTATACCTACAATAGATAAATATTTTCAACCCGTAAGAGAAATTTGGGAAATGATTTTTATTGAAATGATTAAATATAACGTAATTAAAAAGTTAGACCCAAAACTGTTAGTGGATGAATTTTTGTCGTATATTTTTTTATTACGCATCAAATCGTTGACCGAGCAGGACAATTATAATAAAAAAATCATCCGGAAGGTAAATTCACATATAGATTTTTTTTGGGATAAAATAAAAAAATAGAAGTAAACACAATGTTTTTAGATCACATACCTAATAAAAAAGAGATAACCGAAACGCATGAAAAAATAAAGGATTATATTCATCACACGCCTGTTTTAACTTCGAAAGCATTGAATAAAATGCTTAAATGCGAACTATTTTTCAAATGCGAAAACTTTCAAAAAACCGGTTCTTTTAAATTAAGAGGTGCTGCAAACGCAATACATTCATTAAGTGATGACGAACTTAAAAACGGCGTAGCAACACATTCATCGGGTAACCATGCCGCTGCCGTTGCTTTGTCGGCTGAAATGCGTAGTGCTAAAGCATATATTGTGATGCCGAGAACCGCTCCTGAAATAAAAAAGAAAGCCGTAGCCGGATATGGTGCCGAGATTATTTTTTGTGAACCTACATTAAAAGCACGTGAAGTATCATTAAAAAATATTACCGGTAAAACAGGCGCTGTTTTTATCCCTTCGTATAACAACTATTCCATTATTGCAGGTCAAGCTACCGCAGCAAAAGAATTAATTGAAAGCACAAATAAACCGGACTATATTTTAACACCCATAGGCGGCGGTGGACTAACAAGCGGTACGGCACTTTCAGTAAATTATTTTTCACCTGAAACTCAAGTGATTGCCTGCGAGCCGGTTGGTGCCGATGATGCTTTCCGATCAATAAAAGCGGGAAAAATTATCCCTATGATAAATCCAACCACAATTGCAGACGGGCTTCTTACATCTCTCGGTGACAAAACCTTTCCAATCATTCAGCAATATATTAAGGAGATCATAACCGTTGATGACGAGTCTATAATTAAATCAATGAGACTTATTTGGGAAAGAATGAAAATAATTATTGAACCTTCTTCTGCAGTTGTGTTGGCTGCCGTTTTCAATAGAAACGAATTATTTACCGGTAAACGTGTTGGATTAATTTTGTCGGGCGGAAACGTGGATTTAGATAATTTGCCTTGGAATTAATTATTGGAAATAAAAAAACATTTTGGATAACGTATATAATAGCCACCTAATAATTATAAAACCGGATTAAATACAATGAATAAATTAATCTGTAAAGTGTATTCTTTTAGAATTAGAAATTTTTACAAGAGATTTATAAACAAAAATTTAAAATTTAGGATAACATGAAACATCAACGATAAACTGCAAACACACAATGGAATAATTATAAATAAAATATAAACAGATGAAACCGTCATTATTGGTTTTTAACGGAATAACTGTCCCGTTTTTTTTACGGGAAGGGAATGATTATAGAAAACATGGCGTCATTCTGACGAATGTCAGAATCCCGGACACTTTTGGAGATGCTGGTATTCATCAGCATGACGGTGTTTTTTCAAGAAATAACAAGAATAATATGAAAAAATTAACAGATAAAAAAATCCGTGAGAATCTGTGAACAATCTGTGCTATCTGTGGTTTATTATTCTTTTTTTTAACCACAGATTACCACTGATTAAACACAGATTAGCGATTATGAAAAACATGGCGTCATTCCGGTGAAGGTCGGAATCTCGAACTATTTACGAAGATACTGACCTTCGTCAGCATGACAGAGTGTTTTCAATCAATATTTTTAAAAAAATAAACATATGAAAATTGCAATTTATTAAAGATAAAAACGATAAAATACTACAATTAACTTTAACAGTAAGACGATTTATAAATGGAAGTCCACAGGAAGCTGAAACAAAAACAACTGTTAATTTCTTAATTAATTCATGGGCAAAAGTAGGTATAAAAGTAAATATTAAATATTTGGATAATACGGATTTTATGAATGCTCTTGATTCAAAAAATTATCAAATGGTATTGGCGGGACAAGCTTTAGGTTATAATTTAGATACTTTTTCATATTGGCACTCTTCACAAGCTAAAAACGGAGGACAAAATTTATCTAATTATCGTAGTCTAACCGCTGATTCATTAATTGAGAGAATTCGTGCAACTCTAAATAATACTGATAAAACACAAAAA
>CBFDUR010000216.1:0-4556 GCA_965613005.1 uncultured Ignavibacteriales bacterium | reverse complement strand
TATTCCAAGTTTATCTATGTCCGACATAGTATAAACCGGAAGATTAATACTTTTTATATTTAATCTTTCATACGGGTCTATACTTCTAACACCTATTAAAGCACAATTTTCGGCTTTTACTTTTGGACTAAATCCATAAAAATTTACTAATTGATCATTTCCCAAACCGACGGCAACCGCCATGGGCATCCCGTGAATATTTCCGGATGGAGTGGTTTTGTCGGTATTCATATCTGTATGAGCATCAATCCATAACACACCGAGTTCTTTATTATGTTTTTTACAATAAGCTGAAACACCGGCTATGCTTCCGATAGCCATAGAATGATCACCACCTAAACAAAGTGGGAATTGCCCATTATCAAGAGTTCTCTCTATTTTGCCCGCTAATATGTTTGATGTTTTTAATATCTCATTTAAATATTTCAGTTTATTATCAGTGATTTTTTGTCTCTCCATTATTTGGATAATAATATTACCGCTATCTACTATCTTGTAACCTAATCGTTCTAATTTCTCTTTTATCCCGGCAATACGTATAGCCGAGGGGCCCATGTCAACTCCCCTTCTATCTGCTCCCAAATCCATAGGGAAACCAATAATATTAACTATTTTTGTCTGTTGTTTTTTCATCTCATACGGGAAAATATTACTAGCTAAATAAACTTGTGCTAACTTATAAAGAATCCTATAGATTTACTAATTATGGTACCGTTAATTATCTTATAATTTATTATGGTTTATGATTATATTTGACTCTAAATTTAAAATAATTTTTAAACATTTAAGAAGAAAAACATGCTCATTTTTGATGAAGAACCTGAAATAAGTGTCGGAATATTAACCCGGCAAAAAATTGATTTTGAACTGCACGGTGATTTCAAAACATACGGGATAAAACAGAGTTTTAGCGGTGTGTTTTCCGCCGAGTTATTAGGTGATAGGATCATTTGCAAAAGCAGTGAAACAGATCACTTGGAAATTACCAATGAGATTATTTTTGAGCCTTCACAACCTGCGGTAGAATCCTTTCTTTTAAAAGACGTTACAATCGGGGTAAAGTTTCATTGGGAAAGAAAAGAAAAACAAAGATTTACCGGAAAGTTGAAATTAATAAAAGACGGAAAAAATATTACTGCAATTAATATACTTAATATTGAAGATTACCTCGTTAGTGTAATTTCTTCCGAAATGAGCGCTAAAAGTTCATTACAGCTATTAAAAGCTCATTCTATTATTTCTAGAAGTTGGCTGCTGGCTCAAATGGGGAAAAAGAAAGACTTAAAAAAAAATAATGTGGAATATCCTCCGGCAACCGAAACCGAGCTGATAAAATGGTATGATAGGGAAGATCATAAATTATTTGATGTGTGCGCCGATGACCATTGTCAACGTTATCAAGGTATAACAAAAATATTTACCGATGTAGCGCATCAAGCTATAAATCAAGCTAGAGGAATAGTTCTTATCAACAACGATAAAATCTGCGATGCACGTTATTCTAAATCATGCGGCGGAATTTCGGAGTCTTTTGAAAATGTGTGGAAATCTGTTCATTATGATTATCTCTCTTCTATTATTGATTATAAATTTGAGCCTGATAATTTTAATTTCGATTTTTCAAATGAACAGAATGCTATAAAGTGGATAAAAGGAAATCCTCCTGCTTTTTGCAATACTTCCGATAAAAAAATTTTAACACAAGTACTGTTGGAATATGATCAAGAAACCACTGATTTCTTCAGGTGGAAAGTTGA
The DNA here is from genome assembly GCA_965613005.1 of uncultured Ignavibacteriales bacterium. Taxonomy (GTDB): domain Bacteria; phylum Bacteroidota; class Ignavibacteria; order Ignavibacteriales; family Ignavibacteriaceae; genus CAVVVS01. The sequence goes on along the minus strand of CBFDUR010000216.1, from coordinate 2,799 downwards.
ATATACTCAAAAAGAATTATCCGAATTAATTAAAGAAAAAAGCGGGTTGGATTTCGGTGATATTCTGGATTTAATTCCGGTTGAAAGGGGTTTTTCCTCGAGACTAATTAAATTGAAAATTGTAGGTTCAAAAAAAACTCTTATTATTGGAAAAGAGCTTGAAATAAGAAGATTACTTTCCAAATCACATTTGTACAGCGCTGCTTTTGTAGTAGACAAATTCGATATTTCTGAAGGCATCCCCCAAAAGTTTGTATTAACAGGAGCAGGATGGGGCCATGGTGTTGGTTTCTGTCAAATAGGCGGCGCGGTTATGGCTGCAAAAGGATACCAATTCGATGAGATATTGTTGCACTATTTTAAAGACGTTAAATTAAAAAAGATTTACTAACCTTTTATTATGAAAATTCTTTATTCTTGTCTGTCAAAAAGTTGGGGCGGTATGGAAATGTTCACCCTTACAGCCGTTAAACAACTTCATGAAAGAAACATTAATGTCGAATTATTATGCATAGCTGAATCTAGAATCCACATGGAAGCAAATAATATCGGAGTAATTATTCATCCGCTTAAATCTTCCGGTTATTTAAATCCTTTTTCCGTATTAAAACTTGCATTGATAATTCAAAAAAGAAAATTTGATTTAATACATACGCATGCTTCAAAAGATCTATGGATGTTAGTACCTGCACTAAAAATTATAAAAAACTCTATCCCGTTAATTCTTACAAAACATGTTGGCTCTTACATAGTTAAAAAGGATAAATTGCATAAGTGGCTATATAATAGAGTAACTTTTGCATTAGCGATTAGTAATGTTATAAAAAAGAATCTCATCGCTACTTGTCATTTACCGGAAGATAAAATATTGCTTCTTCATGATGGTGTGGATATTGGGAAATTCAATCCCTCGAAAATTAATCGAGAAACGGTTCGTAAAGAATTCTCAATTACCGGCAAGGAATTATTAATTGGGATGTTGGCAAGATTTAGTCCGGGAAAAGGGCATGAAGAATTCTTATCCACTGCCAAATCACTAAATAAATTGTATGATAATTTAAAATTTATGATAGTGGGCGAAGCGAGTAGAGGAGAATCAAAATACGCCGAATCAATAAAATCAATCGCATCGGAATACGGATTAAATAATATTATCTTCACCGGTTTTCGCTCCGATATTCCGGAGGTTCTTGCGGCAATGGATATTTTTGTTTTTCCTTCCCATGCCGAAGCATTCGGTATTGCATTAGTTGAAGCTATGGCTATGGGAAAACCTTCTGTTTGCGCTAAAGCCGACGGTGTTTTAGATATTGCTTTAGAGGATATAACATCTTATTTTTTTAAAAAACAAAATGTCGCGGATTTAACACATAAATTAAAATTATTAATTGAATCGTCTTTGCAACGAGAAAAATTTGGTAATGCCGCCGGCCGGAGAGCTGCTCAATTTTTTGACATAAATGTATTAACCGGTAAAGTCATCGAAATTTATGAAACGGCACTCAAAAGAAATTAATTAAAATTAATTAAAAAATTATCCCTTCTATTCTTATATAAGAAGTAAGAGAGAACTTTTTTATCAACAATTCAAAAACTTGGAGTTAATCTTTTTACTTATACCTCATTAATGATATTTTTATCTAAATTTCATGATTCTTAATATCATACGCCATCCGGATTTATTGTAACTGCATGATATAATATATAAATTACATTTTTATAAATAATAAAATATAGCTAATATGATTACAATATTTTTACCTTATAATGGCAGTGAACATACGTTAAAGACGATTGAAAAATTAAAAAACTCAAAAGAAATCGAGAAAATTTACTTAATCAGTAAAGAAGAAATAACCTTAAAAATTGATAATTGTGAAACTCTGATTACCGATTTTCCCTTCGGCAGCGGCGCAATAAAACTTATAAATGATAACACACCGACGGATTATATACTTCTGATAACCCAAGATACAATAATAGATTTCGGACAATTTGCAATCGAAAGGTTTCTGGAAGCCGGCGAATCAACAGGTGCAGGATTATTATATTCCAATTATTACGAAGTTAAAGGGAACGACAGGATAACTCACCCTGTATTAGATTATCAAACCGGAAGTATAAGAGATGATTTCGAATTCGGACCGGTTGTAGTGATTAAAAAGGAAGCTATTGAAAAATCAATAAAAGATCACGAATCGAACTATAATTATGCCGGTCTATATGATTTGCGTTTGAGTATATCAAGAGATTATCATATTATCAGAATACCTGAATATCTTTTCAGTACAATGGAAATAGATGTTCGTAAATCGGGAGAGAAGATTTTTGATTATATAAATCCGAGAAACAGAAACGTTCAATTGGAAATGGAAAAAACAGTAACTGAACATCTGAAAAAAATAGACGCATATCTGAAACCGGAATTTGATACAATAGAAGAATCTGCAGCTGATTTTGAATATGAAGCATCGGTAATTATCCCTGTTAAAAATAGAGCTAAAACAATAAGCGATGCAATTAAATCTGTTTCAAGTCAAAATACAAATTTCAAATTTAATTTAATCATCGTTGATAATCATTCCGACGACGGTACAACTGATATTATTGAAAAATATGCATCTCAGGATGATCGTATAATTCATTTAATTCCCAAAAGAAATGATCTCGAAATAGGCGGCTGCTGGAACGAGGCTGTGCATCATCAAAAATGCGGTAAATATGCTGTGCAACTGGATAGCGATGATATTTACCAAGATGAGAAAACTCTTCAAACGATTGTAGATGTTTTTCATCACG
>CBFDUR010000215.1:0-4590 GCA_965613005.1 uncultured Ignavibacteriales bacterium | reverse complement strand
GATTTTATAGCTTTGCTCCCCAATTTAGAAGCGCTTAAAGAAGAAAGTGATCCTAAAAAAGATCCAATTGGCGTTCTCCTTGCATGAGTTATAACTACTTTTTTCATAAATGTTAAACTCCTCATCAATTTTATTTTAGTATAATAAATTAAACAAAATAATGAAAAGATTCTGTGATAATTGTTTGTATCCTTTAGTCAATCATTTATAAAATCGATTTCAAATTTTCCCTGTTAAGGAAGATAATTCGAATATAATATTCAGAATGATAAGATTTAAATTCACATTGTTTTGTATTAAGGAAGAAAGTCGATCAATTTTAATAACAATATCGTTCAATTCAACTAACGGAAATTTTTTATTGAATTTCTCAAATGTTTCCAGATGCTCCTTAAAATAAATCCGGTTGATATTATTGCGGAACTTTTGTAAATCATTAAGCCATATTATTATCATCTGAATCAAAAGTTTAATAGATTCATTATTATTATCGGAAACATAACCGGAAAATTCATTCAAAGCAGAATGAAACTTTCTACCGAATGAATAGCGCAATATAAATATAGTTTTATTTTTTAGCTGTTCGAAATCGTTTTCAATTAATTTAAGGGCATTAGAAACGGACCCCCCTGCGAACGGTGCCACGGATTCGGCAAGAACTAGATCAATCTTAAAATATTTCGCTAGAACTTTACCAAGCTCCGGATCGAATAAAGGTTGAAAATTCAATAGCCAACATCTAGATCTAATAGTTTCTCTCAATAGACCGGGATAGGCAGTTGTTAGTATAAAAATTATACCTTCAGGCGGTTCTTCTAAATTTTTAAGAAGTGCATTTTGTGCTTCTTCGTTCATCCGATGAGCATCGGAAATTAAAATAACTCTATATTTTACATCGTCATAATTTAGTGAAATGAATTTATTAATTTCCCTTATACTACTAATTTTAATGAAATTAGCTTTCGGAAGCGATATTTTATAATAAGGATTAGATGCTTTTTTGTCCAATTCATCATGCAACAACTGAATCTCATCTTTATTAAGTTTTTCGATGGGTCCGCTGTTGTCCGTTTCATTTTTTCCTCTAGGTAAAGGGAAAATATATTTTACGTAAGGTTCCTTAAAACCGGAAATAAATTTCCCGATATGAGAGAAATCTTCTGAAGATAAAAATTTTTCATTCAATGCCCGAGCAAATTGAACAGCAACGAAATCTTTTCCCACACCATTTAATCCATGGAATAAAAAAGCATGCGGAACACGTAATGAATTTAAAATTTTTTCTAATATATTCTTGACGGAACTTTGTCCGTTAATATCATTCCAGTTATAATTCATAATTCAAAAAAAAAAGCGCCTCATGGCGCTTTGAGTTTAATAATCGTCTTCATTATAGAAGAAATCTTCATCCGTTGGGTAATCAGGCCAGATATCTTCAATAGTTTCGTATGGTTCATCGGAATCTTCCAATTCAATAAGATTTTCAACTACTTCATAAGGTGCCCCAATCCTTTCAGCATAATCGATCAATTCCTCTTTAGTGGCCGGCCACGGGGCATCATCAAGATATGATGCAAGCTCCACTGTCCATATCATGTTATTTATCTCCATGAAAAATTTAATTCTTACTAGTTAGTTCAAAAAAACCCAAATCACCGAAAAAGAAATTTGCGGGATTCAATTTAACACCGTTATGATGAACCTCATAATGTAAATGAGGTCCTGTCGACAAACCACTTGATCCGGATTTGGCTATCACTTGTCCCCTTATTACTTTCTGACCTTCGTGCACTAGAATTTTGGACAAATGCGCATATACTGTTCTGTAACCGAATCCATGATTAATTTCCACTACCAAGCCAAAACCACCTTTGCGTCCTGTAAAAGCTATTTTCCCATTACCGGTTGCATGAATAGGGGTACCAATAGCGGTTACAATATCTATTCCTTCATGCATTCTTCTAATATGTAAAATCGGATGCATTCTCATACCGAAACCATCAGAAATAGGCCCGAGACAAGGTCTGATTGCAGGAATTGCTGCGTAAAGTTTACGATTTTCAAGTAACTTTTTTGAAATCATCTTATATTCTGATTTTTCAAAAGCAATTTTACGTGAGACCTCATTCACATAAGAAAAGGTTTCTTTCAACTTTAATTCAAAATTACCATTTAAAAAATCCAAAGAATTATCAAAAGAACCACCGCCAATTCCAACCTTTCGTTCACCGGCGCTCAAAGGTGGAAGATTAACAGCCAGTCTCAAGTTATTGTTAACCTTGGATAAACTATCCAATTCGGTATTTAATACCTTATATTCCCCAAAAATCCTACTTAATTTATTTTTAAGAACGGAATTTTCTCTTTCAATCTTAGATATATTGTGCCCTGGATCTGTAATAGATGTAATATAGTAATATCCGCCCGCAATTCCGAAGCTAACGATAATTACCGCTATCAAAAAGAAAAATACGAGCTTTGATCGATATTTCCGTACTTCAATAAATTGAAGTTTAGACTTAGAGAAATAATATAATTTTTTCATAAATGCAGCGGAATCTAAAAAATTTAAGGATATTAGTCAAGTATAATTTTTTTTAATTATTCAAAATCGTGCTCAAAATAGTCTACTCCCCTCATATTTGTACTTTTTCGACCTTTAAGGCGTTCTTTCAAACGTTTTTGAAAATAGCTGGCTGCGTCATACCCGCAATGTTTTAATAGATAATTCAGGCTAATCACTTCGGAAATAACGGTGATATTTTTTCCGGATAGAATCGGTAATTTTACATAAGGAATTTCAACGTCGGAAATTGTAAAGACACTTTCGTCAAGTCCGGTGCGGGTATATTCAGTTTTATCATTCCATATTTCAAGTTCAACAATAATTTCAAGGCGTTTTTGATATCTGATAGCCCGGATACCGAACATGCGCTCAATATCGATTAAACCTAATCCCCTTATTTCCATAAAATGTTTAACTAAATTAGTACCGGCACCAATCAGAATGCCTTCACCTTTTTTAGTTAAAATCACAACATCATCGGCAACAAGCCGGTGCCCCCTTTCAATAAGATCCAGTGCTACTTCGCTCTTACCAATCCCTGACTTCCCGACAAAAAGCATTCCTACACCATAAACATCCACAAACGATCCATGTACTGATATCCTCGATGCGAATTGATCATCTAAAAAATCACTGATAAAATAAGCCGATTTAGTAGTATTGTACGGACTGCCAAACACAGGTATATTGTATTCATTGGCTAATTCGATAAGAAAAGTAAACGGTTTATTATTATCTGTTAATATTATGCATGGAATATCAAATTTAAAAATTTTTTTCAAAGATTCTTTTTGTTTTTCAAGGGATAATTGTGACAGATACCTCATTTCCGTATTTCCAAAAATCTGAACTCTGGAATATGAAAATAATTCTACAAACCCGGTCAAAGCTAAACCGGGTCTGTGTAAATTTTGCTCATAAATCTTTTTATCAAATCCGGATTTATTTGAATATAACTTTAGTTTAAATTGTTCTTTCGCATTTTGAAAAAGGAAACTAACAGTTATAAATTCTTTGCGAACAATAGAATTTTGATTTATATTAATCATTCTATTCTATTGATTACTTTTTTTTGTTTTCAATTTTTTCAATTGACGGGTTAATTTTTCAACCGAAGCACTTACCGATTTTTTAAAATTGTCGGATTTTTCCTGGGCTGTTAGTGTTTGTCCCGGTACTTTGATAATAATTTCAGCAATTTTAATACTATTACTATTGTTTAGATAGCTTAAAATAACATCTGCATCCAATATATCATCGTAAAATTTTTGTAAAGATGAAACTTCGTTATGAATGAATTCTTTTAATGTATCATGCGCTTTAAATTTACGGGCCGTTATTGAAACGTTCATATAAGCCTCCTATTAAGTTAAGATTTTGGGTGAGCTTTTTTATAAGCATTTTTTAATCTTTCTATACTAACATGTGTATATATTTGCGTTGTGGAAAGATTCTCGTGTCCTAAAATTTCTTTTACTGCTCTTAAATCCGCACCGTTATCCAGCATATGTGTTGCAGCGCTATGCCTAAGAACGTGCGGACTTTTCTTCTTTATATCAGTTACTTGTGATAAATATTTATTAACTATTCTGTACACAAATCGAGGATAAATTCTTTTTCCGTTTTTACTTGTAAATAAAGGTGAATTAGGTTCTATAATAGATTTGGAATTAATATATTCTCTCAGAATGGGAATAGATTTACTTCCTACAGGTACAATTCTCTGTTTATTTCCTTTCCCTGTTATTTTTAACGTTTGTTGATCAAGGTCTAAGTCGACGGAATTTATATTACATAACTCGGAAACCCGGATTGCACATCCGTATAAAATTTCAAAAATTGTTTTAATTAATATTGCTCTATTCTTATTATCGACAAATTCATCAACATTTTCAAGTACTTTCTGAAACATATTAAAAGAGATTATTTCAGGAAGATTTCTTTGAGTTTTTGGATTATGAATAAAGATTGTCGGAACATGTTCTATGATATTATGGTTTAACGCAAATCTAAACATACCGCGG
>CBFDUR010000214.1:0-4598 GCA_965613005.1 uncultured Ignavibacteriales bacterium | reverse complement strand
CCGCTTGGGAGAAAATTGTTGGTTATGAAAAAATTAATTATCTGCGATGTCGATCATACTTTGCTGGGCGATGAGGGCGCACTAAATGAGTTTAAGGAAATCATAAAAAATTGTCATCAGAAAATCGGTTTTGCAGTGGCTACCGGAAGAACAATTCAGTCGGCAGTTAAAGTCTTAAAGGAAAATAATGTACTAATGCCCGATTTAATCATTTCATCTGTCGGCTCGGAAATATATTATAATTATAAAGGTGATTTAGTTTATTCTAAAGGATGGGATGCTCATATTTCAAATCAATGGCAGCGTGATAGAATAGTTAATTTATTAAATCAATTTGACTTCCTTCAATATCAGGAGGAGGAAGTGCAGAGCAAATTTAAGGTCAGTTATTACACAAACGATGTCCCTGAACAGCTTGAGTTAATAAAAGAGACATTGATAAAAGATAAATTAAAGACTAATGCAATATTCAGTCATGGACAATATCTCGATATACTTCCGTACCGCGCTTCAAAGGGTAAGGCAATCAGGTATCTATGCTACCGTTGGAATCTGGCTTATGAAAATATCCTAGTAGCGGGTGATTCCGGTAACGACTTGGAAATGTTGAAGGGTGAACTGTTAGGCATAGTTGTTGCCAATTATAGTAGCGAGCTCGATATTCTGCGGGGTAGTAAAAGAATTTATTTCGCCGATAGAGCTTGTGCAGGGGGTATCGTTGAGGGAATAGAATTCTATAATTTTTTAAATTTTAGAAAGGAAGACGATTTTGATTAAGAACGTCAGAATTTTAATAGAAAAAAATAAAAAAGACTTTTTCAGATACTTAACTAAAGTTGCCACTTATGAAAAAAAATTATTGATAAAAGGTGACTTACTGGATATTTTTGAAAACTTTAAAAAAGCCGATGAAGGAGCTAATCATAAAGCAATTGAGGAGATAATTTATAAAATTAATGAATCTGTTGCTTTCGGAAATTCAATTTATTTTGAGATTAGAGAAAAAATAGCAATGTCTCAATTCTATCATTTCAATATTGAAGAACATTACTTCGAAGTTATCTCAACAAAAGAATACTTAAAAATTAAAGAACTCTTTGTGGACGCAAATGGCGAAAATAATATTCTTAGTATAAATTTTAACACTTTCTACGATAAGTTTCCAAGTATAAGAGAGTCCAAAAACATAGGCAGAGGAGTTGAATACCTCAATCGTTATCTATCAAGTAATTTGTTCACACAACCTGAGAAATTACAAAAAGCTCTTTTTGATTTTTTATTTGTTCATAAACATAATTCCGAACAGTTGATATTAAACTCCAGAATAAGCACACCCGAACAATTAAGTAACCAAATTGATAGGGCACTCTCTTTCCTTCGTAAGAAAGACGAAGATAAACCATACATTAAATTAAAAAATCAATTACAGGAATTGGGGTTTGAAGCCGGTTTAGGCGATAATGCTCAGCATATTATAGAAAGCCTTGAAATGCTGGATGGTTTATTGCAAACACCGGATTACCAAGTACTTAAAGAATTTTTATCAAGAATTCCAATGATATTTAATATTACTGTTGTTTCCGTTCACGGATATTTCGGTCAGGAAGGGGTTCTTGGAAAACCGGATACCGGCGGGCAAGTAGTATATATTTTAGACCAAGTAAAGGCTCTTGAAAAAAAATTAATTCAATCTTTGAAAGAATCGGGTTTGAATGCTAAACCTAAAATTATAATTCTTACCCGGTTGATTCCGAATGCTGATGGTACTATGTCAAATAAAAGATTGGAAAAGGTTCATGAAACTCAAAATTCATGGATATTGCGTGTACCGTTCAGAATGCATAATAAGAAGGTAACGGATAATTGGATTTCACGATTTGAAATTTGGCCTTATTTAGAGCACTTTGCCGAGGATGCTCAAAAAGAATTACGCGCGGAATTCAATGGAAGACCGGATTTTATTATTGGAAACTATTCCGACGGCAATATGGTTGCCTTTATGTTGGCTAATGTATTCGGTGTTACTCAATGTAATATCGCTCATGCATTGGAAAAAAGTAAATATCTTTTCAGCGATCTTTATTGGGACGGGCTTGAACAATATTATAATTTTTCGATTCAATTTACCGCCGATTTGATTGCTATGAATTCTGCTAATCTTGTTATTACCTCAACGTACCAGGAAATTGCAGGAACCGAATCCAGCATCGGACAGTATGAATCTTATGTGAATTTTACTATGCCGAAACTTTATAGAGTTGAAGGGGGAATAAATCTTTTCAGCCCTAAATTCAATATTGTTCCGCCAGGTGTTAACAAAAAAATATATTTCCCTTACACCGAGGAAGAAAACCGGCTTAAAGAGGTCCGGGTTGAATTACAAAAATTGTTATTCGAAAATGAAAAAAATGAAGATGCGATTGGTATATTGGAAAATCCTGATCTCATTCCAATTTTTTCATTGGCTCGATTAGATAGAATTAAGAACTTAACCGCACTGGTTACTTGGTTCGGCGAAAGCGAAAAACTGCAAAGATATGCTAACCTGATTATCATTGCCGGAAATGTGGATGTCAATAAATCGAATGACAATGAAGAAAAAGAACAAATTCAATTAATGCATTACCTGATTAATAAATATAATATTCAAAATAAAGTTAGATGGATTGGAAAATTATTACGAAAAGATCAAACAGGTGAAGTTTACCGGATAATTGCCGATCACAAAGGCTTGTTTGTTCAGCCAGCTTTATTTGAGGGCTTTGGTTTAACCGTACTTGAAGCTATGCGATCGGGTCTTCCTGTGTTCGCCACTATGTATGGAGGACCTCTTGAAATTATTCAAGATCATGTATGCGGTTTTCATATCGATCCGATAAATGGTAAAAATACAACGGAAACAATAATTCATTTTATCGAAAGGTGTAAAAAAGAAAAATCCTATTGGGATAAAATTTCTCAAAAAGCTATTAAACGTGTCGATATGGCGTATAATTGGGATCTATATGCAGAAAATCTTTTAAGCTTATCAAAAATTTATGGGTTCTGGAAGTACAGCACAAATATAGAGATGGAAGAAATGCAATCTTATTTGGATGTGTTATATCATCTTCTTTATAAACCGAGAGCTTCGTCTCTTTTGGAAGCGCACAATAGAAGATAGTTTTTACTTCCGTTCCCGGATTAATGGTATAGGTTTTTTATTTTATTTTTGCGATTGTAAATCCCATAAGAGGGGTTATTCGTCATTCCAATATATATTATTACTTGTTATTTGAAAATATTCTTGCTTATTACCTAACCGGCGTATCATTATATTTAACTTAAATCGGTTTTAACATTACTATCATTGTTTTTTTCAATAAACAGTGTTTGAGTCGGAAAAGCAAATTCAATACCCCGTTTTTCAAATTCTTTATAAATACTTAGATTGATTGCTTGTTGAATATCCATATATTTAGTATAATCTGCACCGATAACATAATAAACAAATTCAAAGTTTAAACTGAAATCTCCGTATGAAGCGAAGTGTCCACGGTCAAAAGTTGAGTCATTTTGTTTTACAATTATCTTTTTTACAATACCTGGAATTTCTTCAAGGACTTCCGCTTTTGTTTGATAGGTAACACCTAAGTTAAAAACAACTCTTCTCTTTTCCATCTTTTTGTAATTATGAATTCGCGAATCTGTTAGGTCCTTATTAGAGATAATCAGTTGTTCTCCGGCTAATGCACGTAATCGTGTAGATTTTATGCCGATATATTCAACTGCACCAATTTTATCGCCAACAATTATGAAATCTCCTATTTCAAAAGGGCGATCGAAAAAGATCACAAAATATGCGAATAAATCTCCTAATATTGCCTGAGCAGCCAATGCTATTGCAATTCCGCCGATTCCTAAGCCGGCGATAATTGTGGAAATGTTAAACCCAAAATTATCAAGAAGGAAAATCAGACCCAATGACCAAATTAAAAAATTTGTAAGGGTCATAATTCCTCTTATTTCTTTTCGACGTGTAGTCGATTCTCCTTTTCTTTTTAAATATACATCCAAAAAATAATTTAACGATGAGGTAGCCAACCTTAATATTAAATATGTCACTAAAATAATGGATACAACGTCTATCACTTTGCTCACTTTCACCGACAAAGATAGGCTTTTAACGGCAAGATAAAATGTACCGTAGTACAAAAGCGGTACAATCATTTTTTCGAAATTTTTTATCAAAAAATCATCGATGGTGGTTTTTGTTTTTGCAGCCCAATTTTTTAGATGAACAAAAATTATTTTTTTGAAAACTTTAATCAGTATAATACCGGCAATAAAAATTATAAGCGCCGTTAAATACTGCAAAACGCTGTTTCCAAAATATATTTGTTGCAAAAAACTTTGCATTAAAAACTCCTCATAATAAAAATGGAATTATTTCAATAATAATTGATTGGGTCTGATTTAAAAAGTCAAAAAACCGGATATGCCCATCACACAAAAAAGGGAAACTTTTACATATTCATTTTTTTTAGATTTATTTCGGTTAGATTGAAATATTAACTTGGATGTTAATTTATCATCTAATATTCCATTAGAGAGTAACT
>CBFDUR010000213.1:0-4605 GCA_965613005.1 uncultured Ignavibacteriales bacterium | reverse complement strand
TAATTCCTTCTTTTCGCATTTCTCTTTTAGCCTTATCACATGTTTCTTTTGGATAAAGGTCTTCCGGACATGCATAAAGAGTGCATAAGCCGCAACTGCAACATAACTCAGCCATTTGATTCCAAACATGGCTACCGGTCTTAGTAAATTGAAGAGACCTCATTACCTTATGCGGTTGTACATCATATCCCAATAAGTAACGGGGACAAAATTCCGTGCAATAAGTGCATTGATCACATGCCGATTTACCTATTCTCATCCAGTTTTGTTCGGGTTGGTTTTTTCTTTTAATTAAGTAATGCTCTCTCGGAAGCACTATCAGTCCAGTAGTGGTTTTGATTACTACCTCATCAAGATCAAAAGTCAGATTACCCATCATAACACCACCTACAAACATACCGAAATCGTCAACTGAAGCACCTCCCGCTACTTTAAGAAGCTCTCTAAAAGTAGTACCGATTGGAATAAAAAACGAAGACGGTTTTTTAACCGCACCAACTACGGATACAAATTTTTCGGTAACCGGAATATCTTCTGCTGCTTTTGATATATTGTAAAATGTTTCTACATTATTAACGACACAACCTACATCGAGGGGAATTCCTGCCGGTGGAATTGATCTTTTAGTTGCTGAATAAACTAATTCATATTCATCGCCGGAGGGATAAAAATCTCCGAGCTCTGTTATTTCAATTGCATTATTTCTTATTTGCTTTTTTACCGATTCAATTGCATTGCTGTTTTTAGATTTAATCCCAAAATATCCTTTAGCAGCAGAAGTACTTTCCATAACCAATTCCATACCTCTGACAATCTCATCGGCGAAGTTCACCATTAGTTCATAATCTTTATGAATCAACGGTTCACACTCAGCGCCATTTGCTATAACAATCTCTGCACTTGCTTTGGCTTTTACATGAGCTGGGAAACCGGCTCCTCCGGCTCCTACTATCCCCGATTGTTGAATTTTATTTATTATTTTCATTTTAAAAGAGTTTAATACTTTTTTGATCAAATTAAACAAAAATTCTGCATTGTGCCAATTAATCTTATGCACCTTCTTTAAAAAGATAAATTAAGAATAAATAAGAAATTATATCAGTTAATCCATTTTTTTAAATAATATCATTTGTTTGACCTTTATTTATTGATTAATTTTAATGCTTATAATTTTTTTTAATTTAGGAGATCATTTAGATAAGATGCATTATAAAACTAGAACTCATACTTGTGCCGAACTTAGAGAGAATAATATTGGCGAAAGCGTTGTACTCAATGGTTGGGTAAATACCCGGCGTGATTTAGGCGGATTAATATTTATCGATTTGCGTGACCGTTACGGTATTACCCAAGTGGTTTTTGAACCGGGCTTTGACAAAAAAGCACATGCAAATGCAGCCATACTTAGAAACGAATTTGTCATTTCCATAGAAGGCACTGTAAGAAAAAGACCGGAAGGAACCGAAAATCAAGCTCTTGATACCGGAATAGTTGATGTTATGGTTAATAAGTTAGTTATTTTAAACGAAGCGAAAACACCTCCTTTTCCCATACAAGATAAACTAGATACAAGTGAAGACATCAGATTAAAATATCGATACCTTGATTTACGCAGACCCGCCCTTCAAAAAAATTTGATTCTTCGACATAAGATGTATCAAATAACCAGAAAATATTTTGACGATAATAATTTTATTGAGGTCGAAACTCCGATTTTAATGAAAAGCACTCCTGAAGGAGCCAGGGATTATCTGGTTCCTAGTCGTCTTCACAAAGGTAAATTTTACGCACTTCCACAGTCTCCACAAACCTATAAACAATTACTAATGGTTTCCGGTCTTGATCGCTATTTCCAAATTGTAAAGTGTTTCAGAGATGAAGATCTTCGTGCCGACAGGCAACCTGAGTTTACTCAGATAGATGTAGAAATGTCGTTCGTCGATCAGGAAAATATTTTTCAAATTGTCGAAGGTCTTATGAAAATCTTATTTAGGGATATATGGAATCGAAATCTTCAAATCCCCATCCCTCGTTTAACATTTGATGAAGCGATGGAAAAGTATGGAAGTGATAAACCTGATTTAAGATTTAACCTCGAAATGATTACCTTAAACAGTGTTTTTAATAATACATCTTTTAAAGTTTTTCAAGACCAAATTAAAAACGACGGAATTATTACGGGGCTTCTTGTACCCGGCTGCGGAAATTACACTCGGAATCAACTTGACGTATTAACCGACTTTGTGAAAAAACTAGGCGCAGGCGGATTGATCTGGATGCGGGTTAAAGGTAACGGCGTTGAAGCTCCTGTGGCTAAATTCTTAACCGATATTGAAAAAAATAATTTGATCAATACCCTTGGTGCTAAAGATGGTGACCTGTTATTCATTATTTCCGGCCCTAAAATTAAAGCTCTTTCCGTTATGGGAAATTTGAGACTAGAAATGGCTAAACGCTTAAATTTATTTAATGCCGATTCGGAACCTAAATTATTATGGATAACCGATTTTCCCTTGTTCGAATGGGATGAACAGACTAAACGTTATTACGCTATGCATCACCCGTTTACTTCACCGAGAATTGAAGATTTAATATATATTGATTCGGAACCCGGTAAAGTACGAGCCAGAGCTTATGATCTTGTACTCAACGGAAATGAAATTGCCGGCGGTAGTATTAGAATTCATAATGCCGAGTTGCAATCGAAAATGTTTAAAACTCTTGGGATTAGCGATGAAGAAGCCGAATATAAATTTGGATTTTTAATGAATGCATTTAAATACGGTGCGCCCCCACATGGTGGGATTGCTTTTGGATTCGATAGAATGGCAATGATATTTGCCGGTGAAAGTTCCATTCGTGAAGTTATTGCTTTTCCGAAAACCGCTAGTGCCGTTTCATTAATAGATGACGCACCTTCAACGGTTTCCGAAGATCAACTTAAGGAGCTTCATATTAAAATAACTAAGTAAACATTCCGAGCGTTCGGTAATTGTTTTATCATAATTTTACAGCCATAAAGGGGTTGAATAGAATAACTTGCATATAATACAAGAATAAATAACTGTTATTTAGAAATTCTAATTCGATAACTTATTTTATTCCACCCTCTTAATGAGTATATTCAGAGATTTCTCCCTACGGTCGAAATGACAAATTAGTTCGATATTTTATTTTACAGAAGCCTTATTCATTCCATTGTTTTGCTTTTCAAGCAAATATCATTCATACCATGCATTGATTTTTAATCTTTTTTTGGCGAATCCGAAATTATCGGTAATAGTATTGTTTAAATTATTATTCCAAAACTGCGAAGTTAAATTAGCGTTTGCAGGCTTATAAAAAATGCTGATATTTCCCGAAAAATTAGAAGCACCTCTCGTTGTGATACTTCCGTATACCTTAACATTACCGCTAAAATTTAAATTTTGATTCGCAAATATTTGAGCTTTTAATATTACATTACCGCTAACGTTGATATTACCGCTTGTATAAAGGCCCAAATTACTGCCGCTGGGATCTTCCGCATTTATAGTTATATTACCACTTAAGTTAATATTACCCCGTACTATAAATACCCCATAACCGGTTACATTACCCGATATCGTTAAATTACCGTTAACATAGATTATTTTAGGATTATTTTTTGTACCGAGAATAATATTTTTTTTATTAAAAATTGCATTGGAATTGTAAACTGTTGTTGCCTTGCTTTTAAAATTATCCGGTATAAAGAGTGGAATTTTTACTAATGATGTTTGCTGGAAATGTGGTAAGTTTTTTGAATTTTGGTTTGGAACTATTTCAGTATTTAATCTCCAACTGGGGTTTGCACGCATATTACCCGAATAGGTTACAAACCCCTTAATTTTATTATTACCGTTCATTGAAAAATTTGAATTAGTATGGACATTAGCGTTCCATGAAGGATTATTATCATCTAAAATTTTTACATTACCGTTTATTGCAATGCTTCGCTGTGTTAATAACGCATAATTCATAAATTTCGGAACCGTTGCCTTAGGTTTCGGCAATGAAGCATAAACGATAACTGATCTGGTTATATTATTATATGTTGCCGTTACCGAAATTTTAATAAGATTTGATGAGATATTGTTATTATTATTTAACCCGTCATTATCATCGTTCTCTCCGTCATTATCATGATGATTCATTTCATGATGATTCATTTCATTTTCGTTCTCATGATTATTTTTCTCATTCTCATTTTCATGATGATGATTGTTATCTTCATTATTATTATTCTCGTTGCTATTATTTACCGTAACAACCGTATAAGTAGCAGTTCCGCCGAACAATGAAATCTTTTGTGGAAAGGTGGTTCTCCATTTTGGATTGTCGGCAAGTTTGGATAATACCATTTGAGCTACACTATTGGCAGTATTTCTCACCTGCCCGTAACTATAACTTTCGTAGGAAAGATTTGTTGAATATAATACATTCCTATTCAGCATTAAATTTGTTATCCCATATAATAGATAACCGCCGGCTACAATTATTAGTACTAATCTTGACATTAATTTTATTCTCTAATTATAATTTCTTGGAAAAATTCTTCGCTCCCACTCCGCTGCTTGATATACT
>CBFDUR010000212.1:0-4612 GCA_965613005.1 uncultured Ignavibacteriales bacterium | reverse complement strand
TTTGCATTTCTTCCTCAAAAGATGAAAATAATTTTGTTAAATACAATATATCAATTGAGGTGGAAATAAATATTAAATATATGTTAAATTATCATTAAGTTATTATTAAGTTCCGTTCTATTTTACAGTATCGTCAGTCAAATCTTCGTTTTTTTTGTAAAGAAATTTTTTATTATTTTTGCATAGGTGAATTCTATTAAAAAAGGAATTACTTTAGTGAAAAGATATGATTATAATTAATGTTCGTAATTCAAAAGTTTGAAAGTGACTTTTTTAGAGGCACTTCATAGATAATTATCGCATACAAATTTATCACAAAAGCGCCCGTAGCTCAACTGGATAGAGCATCAGACTTCGGATCTGAGGGTTGAGGGTTCAAATCCTTCCGGGCGTACCAAAAAAAGTCCGGTTTTATTATTGATCAGACTTTTTCTTTTTTTAACCTCCAACTTTTTAAAAAAAGAGAAATTTCCGACCCAAATATTATTTCCGCTAATTTTACAATTGTTTATCATATTTTTATATCAATATCTCTCTATCGAAATAACGATATGAAATATTTGTCATATATTCAGCATATTCTAAATTTTTTATTTAAATTTGTCATTATTTTATTATAAGGATTTGTAAAATGAGAACTATCTATTTAAGGAAAGAATACGATCATAATATTAGAAAAATTTTGGTTGATATGGCATATCTTGTAAGTCATAAACAAATTAGATTGCTCAAAGAATATTATGAAGATGGGATATATCTTCCCTTTACTAAGGATTTAAATAATTCATCTCAAGTTGAAAAATATTATCTTACAAAGGATAAAATCAAGTTCGAGGATCAACATCATTACTTTTTTGACTTTCCGTTTAAATCAGAGAAAGTAGAAAATGTGGCAAAATAATGACATAAGTCTACCTTAAAAAGTACTGATGTGTTATTCTAAACACTATGAAGGATCATCTATTTAATTTTTTCCGTTTATGTAAAGAGTAAAAATTTTGTCTAATTACTTACAAAAAGATAAACCCCGTTAATATTTATATGTATTAAATTTCAAATATATCATCCGGAGCGGGAAAATAAATATTTGAATATCCCTTTTCTTCCAATTTCTTTTTCAAAGGCATTGCTTGAATCTCTTCACCGTGAACGAGAAAAATATTTTTTAATTTATCGAAAGAATTAAATTTTAGATATTCAACGAATCCTTTTTGATCGGCATGAGCGGAAAAATAATCCATTTTTTTTATCTGACTTTTAATCTTATATTTTTCACCCAGTATATTAGCCTCCTCTGCCCCGTCCATAATTTTGCGCGCCAAAGTATTTTCGGCAGCATACCCAACGAAAAGGATAAGATTATTTGGATTTTCAATATTATTTTTCAGATGATGAAGTATTCTACCACCTTCTGCCATTCCGGAAGCTGAAATTATTATATAAGGTCCTGCTTTAGTATTCAGCGCTTTAGAATCTTCAACATCGGTTATATATTTAAGTCTTCTAAAACCAAATGGGTCTTCATGATCTTGTAGAAAAAATCTATTGGTTTCCCGGTCAAAACATTCGGGATGATGTCTGAAAACTTCGGTAGCTCTTACTGCAAGCGGGCTATCTACATAAATAGGCATTGGTGGAATTCTGTTTTCCTCCCACAATTTATGAAGCATATATACTATTAACTGTGTTCTACCAACCGCGAAGGAAGGAATAATTATTTTCCCCTTCCTATCGGCGACTTGCCTGATAATAGTAGCCAATTCTTCCTCAACCTCCCCGGAGACAGCATGCAATCGATTACCGTAAGTACTTTCCATTATGATAACATCTAAATCCCTTAAACGATTAGGGTCTCTTAAAATAGGCATTTCGTCTCGGCCTATATCACCGGTAAATCCGAGTCTAATTTGCTTGCCGTTTTCGGTAATTTCCAATTGAATACTTGCAGAACCCAAAATATGCCCTGCATCTCGGAAGGTGGCAATAACACCCGGTGAAACCTCAACGGAATTATCATACTGGACACCGATAAAATGCTGCATCGCTATTTCCACATCTCCTTCAGTATAGAGTGGTTCAAATAACTTTTTATTTTCCTTTGCTCTTTTCTTATTCACCCATTTCACGTCACGCTCTTGAAGATAAGCGGAATCTCTAAGCATAATATTACAGAGGTCCACCGTTGCAGCCGTAGTATAAATATGCCCCTTAAAACCATTTTTTACCAAACTAGGTATATTTCCGCTGTGATCGATATGAGCGTGAGATAACAATAATAAATCTACTTGTTCAGGATTAAATTTGAAATGTCGATTTATTTCAAAAGCTTCTTTTCGCTTACCTTGATAAAGTCCGCAGTCCAGTAATATTTTTTTCCCATTAATATGAAGTAAATGCTGTGAACCTGTAACCGTCTGTGCGGCACCGATAAATTGAATTTTCATAAAATAATCCTTTTTTTTTAAGAGTGGAAAATGTTAACAACTATTTGCCCTAAGATAGTTTTTTGCACCCATTCATTTATGATATATCTTCCTAAGTTTTTAAAATTATTTCACAAGATAACACAGATTTTTATAATAGGCTATTGATTCCCGATTATATTTATCGTAATTGTTTAGTTTTGATATATTCCGGATAGTTGCTTTTTGAAAAAGTATAGATGATAATTTTTAATTTAATAGGATACGGCATTAAATTTTAAAAGAAAATCAGAAGAATATTTATGGCTGATCAGATCTTGAGAAAATTAAATTTGCTAAAGATACGCAACATTTCTTAATTTGCTTATATCAAACAAACTAAACATTTAACTATTCAAGTTTTATGGTATTCGGAACAAAAAAAATCAAACCATATTTCAATAATCACTAGAATCAATCAATTTCAGGAGGTGTTTTATGGGTTTTAATGTAGGTAATACTGGTTTTATGCTGATTGCAACAAGTCTTGTTATGCTTATGACACCGGGTCTTGCTTTTTTCTATGGTGGACTTGTCAGTAGAAAAAATGTACTTAACATTATGATGCAGAGTTTTGTATCTATGGGAATAACCACAATATTATGGTATTTTGTTGGATATTCACTTTGTTTTAGCGGCGGTGCCGGAGGTATTATTGGAAATTTCGACAAAGCTTTTTTCAACGGTATCACACTTTCAACCGCATTTTCCGGTAAAGGAAATATTCCAACAATTGTGTTTATTGCATATCAGATGATGTTCGCTATTATTACACCGGCTCTTATTACGGGAGCTTTTACAAACAGAATTAGATTTAAAGCATATCTTGTATTTTTAATTGTATGGCAGCTTTTTGTTTATTTTCCTTTTGTTCATATGGTTTGGGGCGGCGGACTACTTCAACAATGGGGAGTTTTGGATTTTGCAGGGGGAATTGTTGTTCACGCTATTGCGGGTGCGGCTGCACTTGCTTCTGTACTTTATGTGGGTAAAAGAGAGGTCAAAGAATCCGGACCTCACAGTATACCCCTTGTCGCTATCGGCACCGGGCTTTTATGGTTCGGATGGTATGGTTTTAACGCCGGTAGTGAACTGCAAGTTAACTCAATTACAGCGGTGGCATTTTTAAATACAGATATTGCGGCGTCTTTTTCTGCGATTACTTGGATGGTCATTGAATGGAATAGAACCGGGAAACCTAAATTCACAGGACTTTTAACGGGTGCTGTTGCCGGTTTAGCCACTATAACGCCTGCTGCCGGATTTGTTTCTCCAACTTTCGCTGCTATTATCGGAGTTATCGCGGGAATTATATGTTTTTTTGCTATTGATTTAAAAAATAAATTTAGATGGGACGATGCACTTGATGTTTGGGGTGTTCACGGTGTAGGCGGTACAATTGGTGTTATTATGCTCGGTTCATTCGCTTCTACTGCAATAAACCCAGGCGGTGCAAACGGATTGTTTTTTGGAGGCGGTACTTTCTTCCTTAAAGAATTGGTATCGGTAATTGGAGCTTCCATTTATGCATTTGTATTTACTTATGTGATGCTTGTGATAATTAATAAGTTTACACCTGTTAAAGTTACAAAAGAAGAAGAAGAAGAAGGCGTTGACGAGGCTCTTCTCGGCGAAAAAGCATATTTATAATTTGTATGTTTTTTGTAAAATACAAGGATGTCATTCCCGCATTCGTGAGAATGGCATTCTTAAATTATATTTCAAATACTATCGTTAGTTATAATAATTTTTTTTGATCGTTTCAATCGAATCTTCGGCTATTATCATAATATCTATGACTGATGTAGTATTAATTTAGATTTTATTGTGTCTTTTTTTAATTGTTGTAAAAATTAATATGAGATAACTTTAAAAAATATCTATTTTTAAAAACTTAGTTGGATTTTTACGTATTTCCTGAATCAAGCTATCTAGATGAATTAGTGTAAAATTTAAATTATTATAAAGCGAATCATCGGTAATTAGCTTACCAATTGTACCTTGACCTTTATTTACTTTAGATAATAAAGAATTCAAATTACCGGTAAGTTTTTTAGTATTTTCAATTGTGTAAGATAAATTTACAGATTGTCTGGATAAACGATTTATTAACGAATCGATGGGCGCTTTATTATCTGTCGAAATTCTCT
>CBFDUR010000211.1:0-4617 GCA_965613005.1 uncultured Ignavibacteriales bacterium | reverse complement strand
CGGTGAGGACAAAGGTCAATCCCCGGAGTTTCCGGCCGGCAGCTTTCTTTTCACCGGGGGGAAACTTCACTCCTCCCCCTCGGAGTTTATTCAAGAGGCCCAGGTTTCGGTTATTCTGAAAAAATTTATAACCTGCCGTACCTTCAACGGAAGCTAATAGATTACCTGTATTCTGAAGTCCTTTCCCGGATGAATTATAAATACCGGTTTCGCCGTAAATATTATAATTGAATTGTGCTTCAGAAGGTATGCTTATAAAAAGCCCTGCCAATAATGTGAAGAAAAACTTTGAAAGGTAATTTTTCAACATTTAGTTTTTCCCGAGCTTATGCATCAAAACAATCTTATAATCTTTTAATCTTTTCTTGACTTCCAATAGTAATTCTTGGTACTGCTGTAAATCCAAGTGTTTATTTTTTGGATTGATTACCAATTGCCATTTCAATTTTGAATTTGTTATCTCATTGATATCAAGCTGGTTTAACAGTAAAGTATAATCCCGGACTTTTGTCAATAAAGAAACATTCAAAGCGTCTCTAGCCTTACTGAATAAATTAGTCATTGGGGTTGTTTTAGCGCTCAAAGTAGTAGTTTGAGAAGTAAAACTTCCGGGCATGATGCTGTTGCCGAATTCTGTTTCTTCCAAAAACCTCTTTGTTTTTTTCTGAAGCGTTATCATGCGAACAATTTCATTGCTTTGACCTGTTACGCTCATTAATCTATCATTAACTTCAGAAAGTGCTTTTTGCAGATATTCTTTATATAATTTCTTTTCAGTGGTATCGGTTATTTTGCTAAGGTCAATTTGTAAAATTTTATTTGGAAAAAACGAAAGTAATTTTATCCCGGGATATAATTTGAGACGTTTTTCCGTATAGTAAAATATTTCCGGTTTCAATTTTTCTTTATCTTTAATATTTTTATTTGATTTCAAAATAGTATTAAGCGAATCAATAATAACAGAATATTTTTCCATTAGTTTTTTTTTCAACAACTCAATTTCATCTTTTAGATTATTAACTATTTTTTGCTGTTTGTCAACTTTATTCGAGATAACAACGGATGAAGCCATTAAGCTTTTTATTTTCTCCTTGTTTGGTTTTCCCTTTTCTTTCTCGGTATTGATTATATTTACTTGAGCATAAAGATCCTTTTTTAATGTATCTAGTTTGCTCACTTCATTTGTTAATTTATTGTTGTAATGAATATACAAATCCTCAAGTTTTGGAACGTTCTGTGCGTTTATTTGTAAGCCGAATGTAAATCCGATAAATAAAAGTAATGCCAATATTTTAATTTTATTCATCACATTAGTCCATGTTTTTCTAATTTATAATAAAGTGTGCTCGTTTTAATCCCCAATATCTTTGCAGCCCGGTTTTTAATTCCTTCCGCTTTTTTCATTGCCTGAATAATCATACTTTTTTCAAAAGAGTAGAGAGCTTCAGCCAAAGGGAGATTATCATAATAATGATTAGATATAATATTGCCGGTAAGATGCCGTGCAATCAAATTAGGTGATATAATTTTACCGGTTGAAATTACGCATAATCTTTCAATAAGGTTTTCAAGCTCTCGAATATTTCCCGGGTAAGGATAATCAAGCAATAGCATCATTCCCTCTTTATCGATTTCTTTTTCAATATGATGATTTTTTTTACTACTCTTTTTCAGAAAGTGCTTGACAAGCAGCGGGATATCTTCTTTACGTTCACGCAGAGGAGGAAGATTTACAGGTATCACACTAATCCTATAATAAAAGTCCTCTCTAAATTTTCCAAGCGATATTAAATTATTCAAATTTTTATTAGTTGCAGTAACAATTCTAACATTAGTGTGAATTGTTTCTTCGCCGCCAACCCTTTCGAAGTCCCCTTCCTGTAAAACTCGAAGCAGCTTTACTTCCATTGCGGGTGAAATATCTCCTACCTCATCCAAAAACAAGGTGCCGTTATCAGCTAACTCAAAACGTCCTTTTTTTTGTTTAATCGCTCCTGTAAAAGCTCCTTTTTCATGTCCCAGAAGCTCTGACTCGATAAGAGTGCTAGTAAGAGCAGCGCAGTTCACTTTAATAAAAGGATTCTCCGCTCGCTTACTTTTCTTATGAATTGCTCTTGCTATTAACTCTTTACCCGTTCCACTTTCTCCTTGAATTAAAACCGTGCTTTCTTTTCCGGCTATTTGATCGATAATTTCGAATACTTTTCTAATAGCATTCGAGTTACCTATTATTTCTTCAAAACCGGAAAATAATTCACTACTAAGAAGTTTGTTCTGCTCAATAAGTGCTTCAATTTTTTTATTGCGTTCAATTTTTTCCAAAATATTTTTAACCCTGATTCTCAATTCGTCCGGTGAAAATGGTTTTGTTAAAAAGTCTGCTGCACCCAGTTTCATTGCTTTTACAGCATCATCAACAGTACCGTAAGCAGATATCATAAGTATTTCAGTAAAAGGATTTATATTTTTCATCTTTGCAAGTATTGCTATACCGTCAAGCGGTTCCATTTTTAAATCGAGTATGGCAAGCGAAAACGGATTAATTTCAAACTTTTTTAGTGCATCGTTTCCATTATCAAAATCGATTATTTTATAACCTTTCCGCTTAAGACTTTCCACAATCCCAAGGCGCATTGTATCGTTATCTTCTACAACTATTATTTCTTCATTTTTCATTAACTATCTCTTTTGATATTTTAAACTTACATCCTTTCCCGGGAATATTATCAAAAGTAATTTCAGCATTATTTTCAATACATAATTTTTTACAAATTGCCAAACCTAAACCGGTTCCGTTTTTTTTAGTTGTGAAAAACGGATTGAAAATTGATCTGATGTTTTTTTCGGCAATTCCATTACCGTTATCCACTATACACAATTCCCATTTTACATTATTTTTATTTAATGAAATTTTTATTTCACCACCGGAATTTACAGAGTCAATACTGTTTGATAAAAGATTCATTAAAATTTGTTTTAGATGGTCGGCATCAAAAACGACGTTGATCTTTTCAATATTTTTAATCAACCTGATGTTTTTACGGGTTAAGCTAGCCTGATAAATATTTTTTAATTCATTAACAATTTTTTCTATATCTAAAGTTACAGGATTACTATAAGATGGTCGACTGTAGTTTAAATAAGAATTTATTAAAATTTTTAGCCGGTTGATTTCCATTAGAATTTTGTCAAGATAACCGTGCTCAATATTTCCTTTAATTAAATCTTCTTTGGTCAGATTGGCAAGTAACTCAATACCGCCGAGTGGATTTCTAATTTCGTGAGCTATTTGTGCAAGCATCCTTTCTTTTTCTTTCTGATGCATCGCTAAATTATTCTTCATTGAGTCCATGGATTTAGCTAATACAGCGATTTCACCTTTCATGTTTACCGGTATTTTTGTCTGAAAACCGCCTTGTCCGATTTCCCGGCTAAAATCGACAAGTTTATTCAAAGGCTTTGTGATCGACCTGGCTAAAAATAAGGCTGTTAATAATGAGATAATTATACCCACCACTCCTAAATCCCAGAATAAAGAAGATAATTTATCAACTATTTCAATACGTGATGCATTTTCCCTTACTGCTAACCAGTTATTTTGACCTAATCTGTAAAACCCCCATAAATACCACTTGCCGTCATCTCCTTTGAAAGGTAAGGAAGCATTCCCTTGATGAACATTCAATTGTTCAATTTCTTTTTGATTTAGGAGAAGTCTTGCATCAATTGTACCGCTCTTTACAGTAGAATCGGAAGAAACTATTATTTTGAAGTGATTATCAAAAATAAATATTCTTGAATGCAGGGATGAAGTTAAATTTTTTCGAAAGATTCCCTTGAAATAATTTTTCGTCATCTCGGTAGGCATTCCAAACTGCAGCAAATTTACATATTTTTGATCTAACTGTATTGATAACATTTGAGTTACTACATTCACCTGTTCGCTTAACTGATCTAAATAAAGATTCCGGACAAACATGTAACTTACTCTTGAAAGAACAATAACAAGTACAATCGTTATTATACTGAATGCTGCAATAATTCTTATTTTATAATATGATTTATTCAACCAATCCTTCACTAATAATTGTTCAACCGATTTATTATGTTCAATAATATTTTAATTTTTTGATTCTTAAAATCTTTATCGCTGTATAAAAATATAATAAGTTTATCTTATATGAATCCGTCGTTAAATTTACAAATTTCATTTCATAATTTGATACAGTGCATCTTAAAGTGTCTGAAAAATGGAATAAGTGATTGAAATTAATATCTACAGCGCCGATCTTTATCAACCTCTCAGGGCGAAAAATTTCAACCGTATCGATTATATTATCCCCGTTTTTTTTTAGTTGTATATTACATTTAGATGAACTTTGTATTTTTCAGCTATTTCTCTTTTAATCATTCTTTCTGTGTTATCTGTGTTTAATCAGTGTTAATCTGTGGTTTTCTTTTTTTACCACAGATTACCACAGATATTTTTCACAGATTCTCACAGAATGAATCGCATTATTCTTTTTTCGTTATTTATTTTGTTTAATTAATTCGATATTCAAATATTGACCAAGCAGTCCGCCTGCACCTAAAATTAACACTCTTATGGTAAACAGA